>JAJQBV010000019.1:16566-24362 GCA_021203115.1 Clostridiales bacterium
CTTGTAAATCATGGCTTACGTTTTTCCGAAAAAGAGGTTGCGGAAGAGACGGTTGACGGCATCCCGGAATGTCAACTCATCGACCGTCTCCGCGGCTGTGATTTCCACCTCCCCGACGGTCTCAGCGCCCAGCGTATAGACCGCTTTCCCGACGACATCGCCCTTTGCGACCGGCGCCGCCAGTGATTCCGGGAGGGAGAGCGATTTCTCCAGCGTCTCCCCGGAGCCGGTGGTGTCGAGGTAGCGGAACGCGCCGCCGTAGGCGATGGCGACAGCGTCCTTCGTCCCGCCGGTGACGGGGATATCCTCCAAAACATCCGTGTTTTCATCGGAGTAAACTGTGCAGTTCGCAAATCCCCAGTTAAACAGGCTGACGGCATCCGCGATGCGCGCCGCGCTGTCCTCCGCTGCCATGATGGCGGCGATCAGGTTGACATCGTCCCGGGTGGCGGTGGCGGCGAGGCAGAATTTTGCCTGACTGGTGGAGCCGGTTTTTAAGCCGGTAGCATATTCATACTGTCGTAGGAATTTGTTGGTGCTGCTTAAGGTAAAGGTCGAGTCGCCCTTTGCGGTGTGGTGCGTGATGTCCTCCATCCAGATGGAAGTGTAGTCGAAAACTTCCGGGTGGTTCACGGTCAGCTCCCGGGACATGAGGGCGATATCCAGCGCACAGGAGTAGTGGCCGTCCGCATCCAACCCGCAGGCGTTCGCAAAGTGCGTGTGCTCCATGCCGAGTTCGGCGGCCCGCGCGTTCATGCTCTCGACAAAGGTGTCCTCGGAGCCGGAGATGAATTCCGCCATGGCGACGCTGGCGTCGTTTGCGCTGGCGACGGCAATGCATTTGATCATGGTATCCACCGTCTGGGTTTCGCCCGCCTCCAGATAGACCTGGGAGCCGCCCATGCCCGCGGCGTGTTCGGATACGGTCACGGTGTCTTCGAGAGAAATCTGCCCGGCGTCGATGGCCTCAAAGATCAGGAGCATGGTCATGACCTTTGTGACGCTGGCCAGCGGCCGTTCGGTCGTCTCATCCTTCGCGTAGAGGATGGTTCCGGTGTCCGCGTCCATCAGGAGTACCGAGGGCGCGGAGGTCTCCGGCTCAGATGCGGACGCGGCGACGGAGAGCGGGCAGATAATCAGGAGGAGAACAGGAAGAATCAGACATAATAATTTTTTCATCGGGGATATCACCTGTAAAAATCATCGGTTATAGTAATCATATCGAAAATGGGAGCGCAGTATGCCTTATTTTCGCAAAATTCAGGCATGTCAGAAAGAAAAACCTTGCGTTTTTACCGTGATATTGTAAAATATGACTATAGAACAAGATTGAATGATGGAAACCGCAAATGGATCTGAGTGTAAAACTGGAAGTTTTCGAAGGCCCGCTGGACCTTCTTCTTCATTTATTAGACAAAAATAAAGTCAGCATTTATGACATCCCGATCGTGGAGATCACGGATCAGTACATGAAGTATATCTGTGAGATGCAGCGTCAGGATTTAAATGTCATGAGCGAATTTATGGTCATGGCGGCGACGCTTCTGGACATCAAGGCGCGGTGGCTTCTCCCGAAGGAAGAGAGTGAGAACGAGGAAGAGGAGGATCCGCGGGCGGAGCTGGTGGAACAGCTTTTGCAGTACAAGATGTACAAGTACATGTCCATGGAGCTGAAGGATCGTCTGGTGGATGCCGGACGGCAGATGTACCGGGCGCTCGCCCTGCCGGACGAGGTCCGTGAGTACGAGGAACCGGTGGATATGGAACAACTGACCGCCGGGGTGGATTTAAGCCGCCTTCACGCCATTTTTGAGTCCGTGATGAGCCGCCAGGCGGAGAAGGTTGACCCGATCCGATCCAAATTCGGCAGGATCGAGAAGGAACAGGTCTCGGTGGAGGACAAGATCTCCTATATGGAGGGATATCTGGAAAGCCATTCCTCCTTTTCTTTTCGTGCGCTTCTGGAGCGGCAGAACAGCAAGGTTGAGCTGGTGGTTACGTTCCTCGCGGTGCTGGAGATGATGAAGCTGGGGAGGATCACGGCGCAGCAGGAGAGCACCTTCGGGGAGATTGTGATTGTGAAAGCGGACGGAAAGTGAAGAGGTGAACCGATATGAAGATTGAGGAGTATGAGGCCGCCGTGGAGGCCATTTTGTTTGCCATGGGCGACTCCGTGGAGCTGTCGAAGATCGCGGCGGCGCTGGAGATTTCCGAGGAGGATGCAAGGAGAGTCATCCGCTGTCTGAGCGACCGTTACCAGTCTGAGGACAGCGGCCTGCAGATCATTGAGCTGGACGGGTCGTATCAGCTCTGTACGAAGGTCAGTCAGTATGACTATCTGATCCGGATCGCGAAACAGCCGAAGCGGCATGTGCTGACGGATGTGCTGCTGGAAACCCTGTCCATCGTGGCCTACCGCCAGCCGGTGACGCGGGTGGAGATCGAGAAGATCCGGGGCGTTTCCTGCGAACACGCGGTCAACCGCCTCGTGGAGTATAACCTGATCCGTGAGATCGGGCGGCTGGATGCGCCCGGACGGCCAATTCTGTTCGGGACGACGGAGGAGTTCCTGCGGTGCTTTGGCGTGCAGTCCGCGGACGATCTGCCCGCTCTTGATGCGGAGCAGGTGGAGGAGTTCCGGCAGGAGGCGCAGGAGGAAGTGCAGCTGAAGCTGGATATATAGGTACAGATTATTTTGTTACAAAACAGGTGTTCCCTGTTTTGATAAAAGGAGGAGGAATTTAACAATGAGCAGATTATCAGTGGTTGAGACCGGCCGGATGCGTGCGGCCGGCTCGGATCTGCGGGCACAGGTTGCCCAGCGGATTGCGGCGAACCCGCCCGGAGTCTGTGCGGTGGAGCAGCAGCTTGCGATTCTACAGGTCTGTCATGCGCAGTCCTGCGGGAAGTGCGTTCCCTGCCGGGTCGGTCTGGGGAGACTGGCCGAGCTGTTGGAGGACGTGTTGGATGACCGCGCGACGATGGACACGCTTGCGCTGATCCGGGAGACGGCGGAAAATATCCGCGTGTCCGCGGACTGTGCCATCGGTTTCGAGGCGGCCAACATGGTGTTGAAGGGGCTGGACGGGTTTGAGGAGGACTATCTCTCCCATGTGCAGAAGCACACCTGCTCCGGTTCGTTTGAACAGCCGATTCCCTGCGTGACACTCTGTCCGGCCCATGTGGATGTGCCGGGATACATAGCCCTTGCGGCAGCCGGGAGGGCGGACGATGCGATCCGTCTGATCCGAAAGGACAACCCCTTCCCCACTGCCTGTGCGCTGATCTGTGAGCATCCGTGCGAGCAGCGCTGCCGCCGCCGGATGATCGACGACGCGGTCAATATCCGCGCGCTGAAGCGGTATGTGGTGGATCACGCGTCGGCGGACTCTGTGCCGACGCCGCCCTGCAACCCGTCCACCGGGAAAAAAGTGGCCGTGGTCGGCAGCGGGCCGAGCGGTCTGACTGCCGCCTATTTCCTGCAGCTTATGGGGCATCAGTGTACCGTTTTCGAGGAGAAAAAACAGTTGGGCGGGATGCTGCGCTACGGCATTCCGAATTACCGCTTTCCCAGAGAGAGGCTGCAGCAGGATCTGGACGCGATTCTGTCTACCGGCATTGAGGTGAAGACAGAGACGAAGATCAGGACTGACGAGATGAGACAGCTCCGTGCGGATTACGACGCGGTTTATGTGGCCATCGGCGCTCACACGGACAAAAAGCTCCGTCTGGAGGGCGAGGATAGTAAAAATGTGATCTCCGCGGTCGAGATGCTCCGGGAGATCGGGGACGAAAATTATCCGGATTACACCGGAAAGGATATCATCGTGGTCGGCGGCGGCAACGTCGCCATGGACTGCGCACGGACAGCGGTCCGCTGCCATGCCGCGTCGGTAAAGGTGGTTTACCGGAGGCGGCAGGAGGATATGACGGCGCTCGCCGAGGAAGTGGAGAGCGCGCTTGCCGAGGGCGTGGAGATGGTCACGCTGAATGCGCCCATGCGGATTGAGGCGGATGCGGAAGGAAAGGCCGCGGCGCTCTGAGTGCAGCCGCAGGTCATCGGACAGGTGAAAAACGGCCGTCCGGCTCCGCGCAACGCGAATAAACCCGAGGAGCGCATGGCCTGCGATATCATCCTTGTCGCAGTCGGACAGGATATTGTCTCCGGCCCCTTTGCGGAGTACGGTATTCCGGTCAACCGCGGACGGATCGTCGCCGATGAATCCGGCGCTGTTAAGATGGACGGTATTTTCGCCGGCGGGGAGTGTGTGCTGGGCGCAGCGACGGTGATCCGCGCGATTGAGGGCGGAAAGGTCGCGGCGGCAAATATTGACGAATACCTCGGATATCACCATCCGATCACCTGCGATGTGAATATTCCGGAACCGCTGTTAAATGACAAGGTGGCGAGCGGAAGGGTCAACCTCCGTGAGGCGGAGGCATGTTCCCGGAAGCAGAGCTTTGAGGGCGTAGAGTTGCCGATGAGCGAGGAGGAAGCGCTGCGCGAGGGGAGCCGCTGTCTGCGTTGCGACCGCCACGGATGCGGTGTGTTGAGAGGAGGTCGTCAGGAGATATGGTAAACATCAAAATTAACAATAAAAGCCTGCAGGTGCAGGAGGGAACGACGATTCTGGAAGCGGCCTCCATGGCCGGCATCAAAATCCCGACGCTCTGCTATCTGAAGGAAATCAATGAGATCGGCGCCTGCCGTGTCTGCGTGGTGAAACTGAAGGGAAAGGACATGCTGGTGGCCTCCTGCAACACAAAGGTGCAGGAGGGGATGGAGGTCATCACCAACAGCGAGAAGGTACAGCATGCGCGGCGGATGAACGTGGAGTTTATCCTGTCCCAGCACAATACGAACTGTACCTCCTGTACCCGGAGCGGAAACTGCTCCCTTCAGGAGGTGGCGAACACCTTAAACATCGGACGCCTGTCGTTCCGCCGGACTTATGAAACCAAGCCGTGGAACCGGGAGTTTCCGCTTATCCGAAACGCCGGAAAATGTATCAAGTGCATGCGCTGTGTCCAGATCTGTGAAAAGGTGCAGACGCTCGACATCTGGGATATGGTGAACACCGGCAAGCGCACCAGCGTGAATGTCAGTGAGAACCGGAAGATTGAGGACAGTGCCTGTGCGCTCTGCGGCCAGTGTGTGACGCACTGTCCGGTCGGCGCTCTCCACGAGAGGGACGACTGTGAAAAGCTGATGGATGCGATTTACGATCCGGAGAAGATTGTGATTGTGCAGATCGCGCCTGCCGTCCGCGCGGCATGGGGCGAGGGAATCGGGCTCCCGAAGCAGATGGCGACCGAAAAGCGCATGGCCGCCGCGGTGCGTGCGCTCGGCGCGGACTATGTGTTTGACACGAATTTCTCCGCCGACCTGACGATCATGGAGGAGGGGTCGGAGTTTATCGAGCGGATGCGCCATCCGGACGAGTATCAGTGGCCCATGTTTACCTCCTGCTGTCCGGGGTGGGTACGGTTTTTAAAGTCTCAGTATCCGGATATGACGGCGAACCTTTCCACCGCAAAGTCGCCGCAGCAGATGTTCGGCGCCGTGGTAAAATCATGGTATGCGAAGATTTTGGATGTGGATCCGTCGCGCATTTTCTGTGCTTCCATTATGCCCTGTCTGGCGAAAAAGCATGAGTGTGCGCTGCCGGTGATGAACGATGCGGGAGCGGGACAGGATGTGGATCTGGTGCTGACGACCCGGGAGTTTGACCGTGTCATCAAAGCGGAGATGCTGATTCCGGCACTTTTGCCGGAGGAAGAGTTTGACGCGCCTCTGGGCGTCGGAACCGGTGCGGACGTGATCTTCGGCGCGACCGGCGGCGTTATGGAAGCGGCGCTGCGCACGGCTTCCTATGTGCTGGAAGGACACAATCCGGAGCCGGATGCGTTCCGGGTCGTCCGCGGCATGGAAGGAATCAAGGAAGCTGAGAGCGAGATCGCCGGAATCAGGGTGAAAACAGCGGTGGCGCATGGCCTCGGCAATGCCCGCAGGCTGATCGAGAAATGCCGCGCAGGCGAGGCGGAGTACCATTTCGTGGAGGTTATGGCCTGTCCCGACGGCTGCGCCGGAGGCGGCGGACAGCCCATCCGCGACGGCGTGGAGATGGCGGATGTCCGCGGACAGCAGCTCTATGAGCTCGACCGCTCCAACCCGCTGCGCTTCTCCCACGAGAATCCTTCCGTGATCCGGGCGTATGAGGACTACTTCGGAGAGCCGCTCTCCCATAAATCCCATGAGCTGCTGCACACGGATCATGATGCGTGGAAGATGCCGGGCGAGGAGTAGGCTTCGGATAAGAGCGTGGGCTTTAAAGACAAAAATTCAGACAAATATGAAGTAAGAAAAGGAGTTCCCGAGTGGTTGGGAGCTCCTTTTTCTCATTCCAGATATCCCGACAACTCATCCTGATACTTTTCGTAGATTTCCTTAATCTGGGCGAGATCCTCCTCGGAGAGGGACTCTTTGACATAGGCTTTGACGGAGGCAGTGTCGCCCTGTGCTAGGTAGCCGGAGATTTCTGTCAGGGTCTGTACGTCCAGATATTCCTCGCAGATTCCCTCGATGGTTTCCTGATCCTCCTCGCTCATGACATCGAGGATTTCTTCAGCGGTGGCTGCGTACTCTGAATCGGAGGATACCTGCATCTCGATGACCTTTTCCGCGACGGAGGATACCAGCTTTTGCTTCAGCGGCCGGATCACGAAGAAAAAGGCAATGAGAAATACAATTACGAGAATGACGATGACCAGAATTATCTTTTGAAGGGCGCTGCTTCGGCGGCGCCGGCGTCTGCTTTTTGACATGGGCTTACTTCCTTTCTGAACGATTGTTACATGATGTTTTGTTATTGCTTTTCTTTACAGGAATGCGTTTTTGTGGTTCAATGTACATGATTGTTCCAAATCATCAACGCTATGTATCGTAGCACAAAACGGGCGGAAATGGAACCGTGAAAGCGATATTCACAAATTCTTCAGAAATGGATCGGGAGGGAAGAGGACAGAATGGCACTGATTTTTTTTGACATAGACGGAACACTCTGGGATCGTGAGAATGTGATTCCGGAGAGCACAAAGACGGCGCTTCGCATGCTAAAGGGAAACGGACATCAGATTTTTCTATGCAGCGGGCGGACAAAGGTTTTTATTCAGAGTGACGAGCTTTTTTCCATGGACTTTGACGGCATTTTAAGCGGCTGCGGCACCTGCATCGAGTACCATGGGGAGGAGATTTTATATAAAAAGGTGGACGCCGAGGTTCTGGCGCGGTCGGTGCAGATGTTTTATGACTACGATATGCCGATGGTCATGGAGGGGCGGGACCTTCTGTTTATGGATGCTGACATCATCAGCCGGGACGAATACGGACGCTACCTTCTGGATGTGATGAGGGAATATGTCCGGCCGATCCGCGGCAATCAGGCGGAGTGGGAGGTCAGCAAGTTCAGCGTTTTGATCGGCGGGACGCGGTACCGGGAGGTGATCGAGGCGCTGCAGGATGACTATGAGTTCCTTGTTCACGGAGACATTGTCATGGAGGTGGTCCCGAAGGGCTACTCTAAGGCGACGGCGATCGCCGCGGTTTGTGGGCGTCTGGGCGCGGATCGGGCAGATACCTATGCCTTCGGCGACAGTGCTAACGATCTGGAAATGCTGGATTACGCGGGCACTGGCGTGGTGATGGGAAACGGGACGGATCTGGCGAAGTCGCACGCAGACTATGTGACGGATGATATCCACGCGGACGGGATTTTCAACGCCTGCAGGCATTTTTC
>JAJQBV010000186.1 GCA_021203115.1 Clostridiales bacterium
CCTCCACAGAAAAAACAGAACAATCAATATAAATACATAAAATCCAAGACCTCTTAAACTCCGTCTCACTTCCGGTCCTCCTGCTTTAATTTAAAACTCCACTGCCCCGACATACGGCAGATTGCGATATCTCTGTGCGTAATCCAGACCATACCCCACCACAAACCGGTCCGGAATCACATATCCGACATAATCCACCGGAACATCCACCTCCCGCCGGTCCGGCTTTGACAAAAGCGTACAGATCATCACCTTCGCCGCTCCGCGGTTTTGAAACTCCTGCGACAGATAATGCAGTGTGTGCCCGGAATCAATGATGTCCTCCACAATCAGAACATTCTCCCCCTCAATCGGAGCGTCCAGATCCTTTGTGATCCGGACATTTCCCGAGGATTCCGTTCCGTTGCCGTAGCTGGACACATACATAAAATCCATATAAACCGGAACTGTCAGGCGTTTCGCAAGCTCACAGGCAAAAAAGCTCGCCCCTTTTAAAATGCAGACCAGCTTCACCGGCTCACCCTTCAGATCCGCGCTGATCTGCGCGCCCAGCTCCCGGATCCGCGCGTTGACCTCCTCCTCACTGTACATTACCTCAATCTTTTCTTTTGCCATAACGCTCTCCTTTGTTATGAAATAACCTCCACCTGAAGGATATGTCTCGTCTGCCCATCCACCTTGTAAGCCTCGCTGATCCGGTATCCGACCACCCACATCACATGATCCGCGTCTGTCAGCAGACAGATCCGATCCCGGTCTTCCCGCGGAATCTTCTCATCCACAAAATACTTTTTCAAAGATTTGTGCCCGCCGTCCGCGTCAATCTGGAGATAGTCTCCGCTCCTGCGCGTGCGAAGCTGAACATTAAATCTGATTTTATCATAATCAAACCATTTCGTATATGTCTTTTTTGGAATTTCCTGTAAAAAATCTGTAACATTTCGAATCTCTGTCCGGATCCGGAGACCGTTTTCCAGCATGGTCTCCCCCGGGATTTGCAGACTGCGGGGAGAAAAGGAAGTTCTCCGCTCCGCTCCGGTCGCCCTGCTCAGCTCCACCCCGTCTCCGGTCCGCCGGGCAGACATGCCTCCGGGCAGCGAAACCCTCCGCCCCGTCTCCATCTTTGTCAGCTCCAGAACCATCCCGACATGAAGCGCAGTGATATCCTTCCGGCTTCCGGCCGCCCGCCCTAAAAGGAGCAGCAGCAGATGTTTCTGCAGACAGGGGTGAATTTTACCGAACGGCTCAATGAAAATACAGACGGACCGCGCCGAATCCTGCCCGACACGTTCCTCCCATGCGCCGGCCCCGGCGCGCCATGCCTCCTCATCCAGAAAATCGCAGGCCTCCCGCAGCTGCTGTGCCGCCTCCCGCATGTGCGGCACTGCCTGCGCGTTCACCTGTTCCAACTCCGGCAGCACACGCCCCCGGATCCGGTTTCTGGAATAGGAAGTATCTGTATTGGTGCTGTCCGTCCGCCAGTTCTGTCCCTGCCCGGACAGCCACGCCTCAATCTCATCTCTGGTTACGCAAAGGAGCGGACGGATGATCCGGCAGGCCGAAGATTCCCCCTCTGCGCACGCCTTCTCCGGCAACCTGCCCACCGGCGCGATGCCTCCCAGTCCGCGGATGCCGGTTCCCCGCGCCAGATGAAACAGCATCGTCTCCGCGTTATCGCCCGCATGGTGCGCCACCGCGACGCTGTCCGCCCGAAAGCGGCGGCACGCCTCCCGAAAGCAGCCGTAGCGAAGCACTCTGGCTGCCTCCTCCGGCGACTCTCCCGTCTCACGGCTGCGCCGCGGCACATCCACCGAAAAGGATTCGAAGGGGATCTTACGCTCACGGCACAAATTCTCCGCGAACGCCGCGTCCTTGTGGCTCTCCTCCCCGCGGATCCCGTGCTCCACATGGACAGCCGCAAGGAAAAAACCCGTCTCCCGGCTCATCCGTTGCAGCAGAAGGAGAAGGCAGACGGAATCCGCCCCGCCGGACAAACCGACGACGACACGGCAGCCCTTTTCCAGCATATGATATTGTTCCGCAAACCGCTTCACTTTTTCAATCATCGTTCCGAAAATAAATCCCCCGCGCAGGCATCAGCAGACGGATCGGTTTTCCCAGAATTCCGCGGCCAATACCGTCATATCATCCCGCACCCGTCCCCCGGTAAGCGAGAGAACCTGCTCCAGCACCTGCCGGGCAAACTGCGCCGGATTGTTTGTCTCCACGTCCTGAATGATCTGTGCCACCGTCTCCCCCGCGTTATCCACGCAGAGATGCTCCAGCACGCCGTCCGTCACCATAACCACGAAATCACCGGCGGCCAGGCCGGCCTCCCGGCAAGAGGGCGTCTGTGCCATGAACACACCAACCGGCATACTATGATCCTCAATCTGCTCTACCCAATCCTCATGGCGGATGAACGTCGCCGCCGCGCCGATCTTATACAGCTGCGCCGCGCCGCTGTCCATATCCACACTGACCAGATCCACCGTGGAAAACAGATTATTCTCCCCGTGTGTGACCATCGCGGAATTCATCATCCGCAGAGCCGTGTCCGGGCGAAACCCGGATTCCATGAATTTCTCTATTAAATCTATCACCATTTCGCTCTCTTTACAAGCGGAATATCCGCTTCCCATGCCATCGGAGAGCCCCATGATACACCGGCCGTCGTCCAGCATCCGGAAGGAAAAATTATCTCCGGAAACCTGCTCTCCCTCCCGGACTGCCTTCGCCACGCCATACCCGGCAGACAACCGCGTGCTTTCCAGAAATACAACGCGCGCGCCCTTCTCCCCGATCAGCGTTTTCGCGTCCTTTTCCGGCAAAAACAGGCTGTCCGATGCACGGCTGATATCCTTTGCAATGTCCCGCACCGTCACACACCGCCGCGCGCGGGTATGCCCCCTCAGCCAGATTTCCATCTTTCCGCCGGATTTTTTCAGAATCCGCAGCTCGTCGCAGACAATCCCCCGCTCCTTTAGGGCAAAGCGGATCCGGGCCAGAAGTGTCCCCTCCGCCGCCGTCACATCCTGCTCGTCGGCCGCGCAGTCCTCCATGATATAGGCCATCGCGGTCAGCTGCTGTGCGATGGCATCCCGGTTCTCCTGCAACCGGTTATACCACGACAGATTCAGCCGCGCCTTTTCAAAAACCCGCATGGCCTGTCCCACCATCTCCTCCACACAGACGCAGTGTTCTCTCAGTTCTCCGGCCGATGTTCCGACATCCTCTCCCCGCTGGACAGGCTGGAGAAACTGATAGAGGATCCGGTACATCGGCGTATCCTCCGCCTCCCAGCACACCGCGCGCCGCTCGCACGCGACACAGAGGTTCCCCGCCACCTCATTCTGCATGCGCCCGAGCTCCTCCGCGGTAAAATCACTCTTATAACGGTTCATCTTCTGAAATGTCCGCGACAGACGGTTGAAGGACTCCGCATAACCGGTCAGCTTTTCGGCGCCCCGCACATACACCGGCATTGCTTTCGGCGCATAGGGCTCCCACTCCTGAAACAGCCAGAAAAACCGGGTACACAAAAACACGGCTCCTGCCACGGCAACGCCCTCCGCGATCCCGCCTGCCATCGACGCGTCATCCGGAATCTGAAGCAGTTTCCATACCACGGTGGCTCCGGTCGTCACCGCGCCGGTCACAATGGCCGCTGCCGCCGTCCGGCATCTCCCGGTATACCGCTCCGCGATCCGGACCGCCGCCGCAGACAAAAGAATGACCATGCCGTATTTCAGCGTCACCCGAAACGGCGCGAGCGCAAGAAGCCCTCCGATACTGC
>JAJQBV010000211.1:0-2192 GCA_021203115.1 Clostridiales bacterium
CTGTTGACAAGAATATCAATCTGTCCATAACGGCGGATCACATCGCCAAAAACCTTTTGCACCTCAGCGTCATCCGTAACATCACACTCGGCATAGTCCAGCACAAGGTCATACTCCAATGCCTCTCTTCTCGCCAAGGCAAGTCGTTCAACACTTCGGCCCAGAATAATCACCCTTGCGCCGGCCGCCGCGTATCCCATGGCAATACCGAGTCCAATCCCGCTCCCGCCGCCGGTGACGACTGCCACTTTGTCTTTAATGCCGGACAGGTTTTTTATCTCCTGTTCTGTATGAATCATAACGATTGCCTACACTTTCTGTAAAATAAGAAGAGAACATGCAGATTCCTCGATCCCGACTATGCCGCCGCCGTTTTCCTGAAGAGCAAACTCGGCACCTTTGACCTGCCGCTCACCGGCTTCTCCCCGAAGCTGAGTAACCAGTTCATTCACCATTGACAGTCCCGTCGCTCCGATTGGATGACCCTTTGAGATCAGTCCACCGGAGGTGTTAATGGGAATCCGGCCTCCAATTGCAGTTTCACCGGCTTCCACCAGCTTTCCGCCCTCCCCAATCGGACAGAATTGCATCATCTCAGCCTGATAAATCTCTCCAAACGCAGTCGCATCATGCACTTCCGCACAGTCAATATCCTCCGGGCCGATGCCCGCCATCTCATATGCTTTTTTTGCAGCAACATAACTCAAACTCGGTTCATCAAATCCTCTGTATTTTCCGCTTGTTAAACATGCCGCCGCTATCTTTACACAGCGATTCTGAATGGCAGACGGAAGATTCTTATAAAACTCTTCGCTAATCAGGATGGCAGTCGCTGCCGCATCTGCGATCGGCGCACACATGGACCGGGTCAGGGGATAGCTCACCGGACGATCTGCAAGCACCTCTTCCGGCGTCATCTGAAAACGATACTGCGCATCCGGATTCAGCGCTCCGTTGCAGTGGTTTTTGGCTGCCGCAATGGCAATCTGTCTCTGTGTGGTGCCATATTTCCACATGTGATATTTGGCCTGCATAGCATAGGTGTCCATAAACATAGATCGATCCGGACCGGTCTCAAATGTACTTCCTGTGATTTCCGCCATTTTCTTATAAATAGAAATCCATTCCTCCGGATCCTGCTGGTCGATCCCGCTGTTGAACTGAGAAAATGTCAGCGCTGGATTATCCGGAATATGCACTTTCTCGAATCCGACCGCCAGGGAACAATGGCTGATTCCTGCCTGAATATCCCTCCATGCACCGTGAAAAGCAAGAGATCCGGTTGCGCAGCCGCCTTCCACATTAAACAGCGGAAGACGCTCCGGCAGAAGACCGTCAGTCACCAGAGGCGTAATGACGACCTGCCCGCGGATCATATTCTGACCCCAGCTGGCCATCATCGCACTGCCGCACCAGATCGTCTCGATCTGATCGCTGTTTTCAAGACCGGCGTCCTTCAGACAGCCCAGATATGCCTCTCGTACTAAATCCTTATGGCTCTTATCCGGCCATTTTTTGATTGGGGTCGTAAAAGACCCCAACACATATACTGACTTCATCGACAAATTCTCCCGCTATTCATACATACGGAGTTCTTTCGGAAGGCCCATAATCTCACGCGCCTCGGCCGGCGTCGCGATCGGCCGTCCCAGGATTTTCGCTATATCCACTACTTTTCTGACAAGCTCTGCATTACTGGAAGCCAGTTTCCCTTTTTCGATGTAAATATTATCTTCCATACCGACACGCACATGACATCCCATGGCGATTGCTGTCGCAAGGAGCGGCCACTGGGAAGCTCCGACGGCGATCACGCTTACCAGGGAATCTTCCGGCAGATACTCAAGCATCGTCATAAGGTGATATGGTGTCGCATAGCTTCCGCCGCCGCCGACGCCCAAAACAAAATCAAACCAGTAGGGCGGCTTTAAGAGATCTTTGCGGAGAAGGTTCTGCACCATCTCGAAATTAGCGGTATCATACACTTCGATGGCAGGGCGAACATCATATTGATTCATATACTCCATCGTCTTTTCCGCCTCCGCATGTGAGATGCCAAAGACCTGATCGATGTACACATCCTCATCCCTGCCGAACAACGGCGCTTTTCTCGCCTTATAGTGCAGCTTCAACGGCCAACAGGCCAGGTCGATCGACATCAGCTCCGGCTTCGCAAACACTGCCGCGCATTT
>JAJQBV010000211.1:2202-3788 GCA_021203115.1 Clostridiales bacterium
CTCCACCGCCGGTGTTGCCGATAATCAGCTCCGGGCATTTTTCGCGAAGCATTTTATTAATCTTTTTATATTCATTTGTATCTACGCTGGGGGCAGCCGGATTCTCCGGCTGGCGGGCGTGAAGATGTATCACGCTCGCCCCTGCCTGATATGCCTCATACATAGACTGCACCTGTTCCTCCGCAGTCTCAGGCAAATTCGGATTGGCTTCCTTCCCCTGATTTGCCCCTGTCACAGCACAGGTGATAATCAGCGGCTGAAGCTTTGCCGTATTCATTGTCCTTCGGGTTATTCCCCGGAAATCAAAATTATCCACTTTTCCCTCCGTATTTCATACTAAAATGTCGTCACCTTTGGTTTCAGGCTCCTGTCTGTTCAGCATTCGTGTTTTTCTTACTGCGGAAGTTAGCGATGACTTTCTTCCAGAATGTACTGTACTTAATTCCCATAGACCGAACCGCCAGGAACTGACTGAAAAGCCAGCAGAACAGGAAATGCCCAACCGACAGGAGCCACCACCACCAGTGCAACATCAGGCCGTTCGTGCAAATATATACGACAATACAGATTCCTGTAATTGGCAGGACACTGAACGCGGTAATCATACCCGGAAAATACCTTTTCTTAAGGCTCTGGGCCCTCAGCGTCAGCATATGAGCCGGACACTCTACAATCGCCAGGATCACATAAGCGAACAACAGCCACGTCTGATTCGGAAGAAAGACAACGATCAGGCACTGGTAAATGGATTGAACGAACAGGCAAAGCTGCCCCAATCCAACCTTATGCTCTCCCAGAAGATCATCGTGCGCTTCCTTAAATCCCAGCTTCATTTCCTCCAGCTTATGCAGGGCAAAAAACGCATAGAGGAGCAATGCAAACCGCTGCGGCCATACAAATGCAGACCATTGCCAGATCAGTATCACGACAAAAACAATCGCGACGATAAACGTGCAGTTGATTAAATTTTTTTCCATCCATAATTTTGCTTTCATAAGTAAATCCTCCGATCTGACCAGTTCTTATTTTTCCCCTCGCATTTTTGCGCTGTCATTATCAGTCTGGTTAATCCAATCCTCAGTAGAAAGCTCTCCTTCCACTTCAGAAGTTCCGATAGTTCCCTTCACCATGCATCCCAGTGTCTCATGCGCCAGATCAAACCGCAGGTCGCGCTCAAAAGCTCTTCTCCAACGCTGATTTAACACGGAATGCGTCAGGCGGCGCTGCCACGGATTTGCCTGCATAAAGCACTGGTCAGCCAGCTCATAGGCACGGTCGATCAGCTTATCCTCCGGTACGATTTCACCGGCAATACCCCAGTCAAGCATCTTCTGTGCATCCACAACGGCTCCGGTCAGCTGATAATAATTCGCGCGGTTCGGCCCGAGCAGCTCACTCCAGAATGTGTTGCAGCCGTCACCCGGTACAATGTGAAGACCTGCGGCATGCATCTGAGAAATCGTCGTGTTCGGAGTGATAATGACAAGGTCATGGAGCAGCGACAGCTCCGGATGCAGGATAACGGATCCGTTGATCGCGCCGATCGTCGGGATATCCAGATCCATCCATGCTCGCACCTCGGAATA
>JAJQBV010000036.1:0-15139 GCA_021203115.1 Clostridiales bacterium
GAGGCAGCCGGAGCCTTTATGTTGGGATATATCTATGAAAACCGGAAAAGCTGATCCGAGGAGAACAAGCAGCAGTATCAGTCCTATTATTGCGGCCTCTGCCATGTTTTAAAGGAGAGGAGCGGCAGAAAGGGGCAGCTTCTGCTGAATTACGACATGACATTTCTGGTCATTTTGCTGACGGGACTGTACGAGCTGCAAAATGAGGAGTATCGTTTTGTCTGTCCGCTTCATCCGGGCAAAAAGAAAACGGCGTATGTCAATGAGGCGACCCGGTATGCATCGGATATGAATATTCTTCTATCCTACCACAATCTTGCGGATGACTGGAAGGATGACCGCAATCTCCCCAAGCATGTGATGTCACAGATCTTAAAGCGGGAGTACCGGCGCATTGCCGCAAATTATCCGCGGCAGGCGAAGGCGCTCGAACACTATGTGAGCCAGCTGGATATGCTGGAGATGAAGCGCGAGGAGAATATCGACGCGATTGCCGGGCTGACCGGCGAGATGCTGGGCGAGATTTTTGCGTGGAGAGATGATATCTGGTCGGAGGAACTGCATTGTCTGGGATTTTATCTAGGAAAGTTTGTTTATCTGATGGACGCTTATGAGGATCTGGACCGGGACCGCCGCCGGAATGAGTACAACCCCTTCCTGAGTATGGCGCGGAAGAATCCGGAGGACTTCGAGACCCTGAGCAAGCTGATCCTGACCAGCATGATGTCCGAATGCGCCAAGTCCTTTGAGCGGCTGCCTGTGCTGCAGCACGCGGATATCATCCGGAATATCCTTTATTCCGGCGTGTGGTCCAGATATGAGTACCTGCAGGAGAAAAAGAAAAAACGGAGGAAGTCGAATTGAGAAGTCCATATGAGGTGTTGGGTGTTTCGCCCGATGCCACAGATGAGGAAATAAAAAAGGCGTACCGCAGGCTCAGCCGCCAGTATCATCCGGATTCCAATGTCAACAGCGCGCATCCGGAGGTGGCGGAGGAGCGCTTTAAGGAGGTCCAGCAGGCTTATAACCAGATCATGAAGGAGAAGCAGCAGGGATACTCCGGCGGTTACCAGAACAGCAGTGCACAGAACCGCGGGCCGTTCGGTTCCGCCGGCGGCGGACAGGGCGGATACAGCCACAGCGGATACGGAGGGCAGTATCAGGGCGGACAGGGCGCTTACAACAACTCTCCGGAGATGCGCGCGGCCGCCAACTACATCAACAGCGGGTACTTCAATGAAGCCTTGAATACACTGAACCGCATGCCGACCAGTCAGCGCTCCGCGCGCTGGTATTATTTTGCCGCCACGGCACATCAGGGCGTGGGAAATAATGTGCAGGCCATGGAGTTTGCGAAGCGGGCTGTTGAGATGGAGCCCAGCAATATGGAGTACCGCCAGTTCCTGCAGAATCTGGAGTTTGGCGGCACATGGTATCAGAATATGGGTTCCTCTTATCAGAGACCCTTCAGCAGTGCCAGCGGCATGTGCCTGACGCTGTGCTGTCTGATGTCCATGTTCGGCGGATGCTGCTGCCGTCCGTTTTGATTGAGATTTGAGTCGGGATTTGAGTTTTGAAAATGAATGTCAGAGGAGGAAGGCAATATGGCATGGTTTGACGAAGCTGTTTTTTATAATATTTATCCACTGGGGCTTTCGGGGGCGCCGAAGCAGAATTCCGGCGGTGCGGTGGAGCACCGGTTGAACACGCTGCTCCCGTGGATCGATCACATTCGGGAGATCGGCTGCAACGCAATCTATATCGGTCCGCTCTTTGAGTCGGTGGGACACGGATATGAGACGACGGATTACAGGAAGCTGGACCGGCGTCTCGGCGACAATGAGGATCTGAAACGATTTGTAGCTGCCTGTCATGAGAAGGGGATCCGCGTGATTTTTGACGGGGTCTTTAATCATACGGGCAGGGATTTTTTTGCGTTTCAGGATATTCGGCAGAACCGGGAGCAGTCCCGGTATAAGGACTGGTACTGCAATGTAAATTTCTGGGGGAACAATGAGTACAACGACGGGTTTTCCTACGACAACTGGGGCGGATATAACCTTCTGGCAAAGCTGAACCAGAAAAATCCGGAGGTGGTCGGATATATCTGTGATGTGGTCCGGTTCTGGGTCAGCGAATTCGATGTGGACGGGATCCGTCTGGACGCGGCGGATGTGCTGGATATGCAGTTTATGCAGGCACTGCGAAGCGTGGCGGATGAGGTTAAGCCGGAGTTCTGGCTCATGGGCGAGGTGATCCACGGGGATTACAGCCGGTGGGTAAACGAGGGGACGCTCCACTCGGTGACCAATTACCACCTGCACAAGGCGCTGTATTCCGGGCACAACGACCACAATTATTTCGAGATCGCCCACACGGTCCGCAGGCTGTATGATCTGGGAGGCAGCCGTCCGGGCAGCTTAAAGCTGTATAATTTTGTGGACAACCATGATGTTGAGCGCATTTATACCAAGCTGAACAACAAGGCGCATTTTGCGCCGGTACATATTCTTCTGTATACCCTGCCGGGCATCCCCTCGGTGTATTACGGCTCCGAGTTCGGGATTGAGGGAAGAAAGGAGCGGTTTTCCGATGATTCCCTGCGCCCTGCGTTGAATCCGGAGGATTTTCGGGATGCCGTGAAGAATAATCCCTGCACCGCGCTAATCGCGGCGCTCGGACGGGTGCGTCAGGAGACAAAAGCGCTCTCCTACGGGGATTACAGGGAGCTGACGCTGACAAACCGCCAGTATGCGTTTTCCCGTTCTTATGAGGGACAGACCGTTCTGGTCACGGTGAACAATGACGATGCACCGGCGTATTTCGACCTTCCGGCTTCCGACGCGGCGGTGTACACGGGAGCTCTTACCGGGGAGTCGGTCCGGGCGGATCACGGCCGTATCTCTGTCTGTGTGCCGGGCAATTCCGGGGAGATCTGGCTGCCGGGGACATCCGGACACCGGGAAGCTGCCGCTCCGATCGCAAAGGAGAGTGTCGTCAGCACCTTCGGTACGCTTCACAGCGGATCTGCGGAGACCGCAGGGGATGCGGCGGAAGGAAAATGCTGTGACGAAAAGACGACGCACGATATGGGAAGGAATATGAATTCCGTCTGCGGGGAGACGAAGAACCCTCCGCAGGAGGCGAAGAAGAGCGATAAGAATAAGAAACAGAAATCGGAGAAAAAAGCGGATGTAAAAGCGGAAGCCGTGCGTGTCCCGGCCGATAAGCCGTATGAGGAGATGACGGTGGAGGAGCTGCAGGCCGTCATATTGGGGAAGATGGCGAAAAACGGTCCCGTGACCGATGAGATGCGGCGCACCGTGGAGGAGAATATCTGGCATGATTCCCTGCTAAACTGGGTAAAGAGTTTTCGCTGACGGATGAGGAGAAGAATACGATGAACCAGACACCGAATAAGAAGAGAAATATTATCACACTGATTGCCATTATCATGCTCCTGATTCTGCTGTTTATGATCATGTACAGACAGGGCGTGTCGAATTATCAGCTCTATGAGGAGTATCTGCAGGAGCAGAGCGCCGAGGAGGAATAAGGGCGCGGAAGGCTCGGAGAGAGGGCAATCGGAACGTAAGCGATATGAGGGAGGGCCATTCTGTGGCTGATATGGAAAAAGAGATAGAGAAAAGAAGAACATTTGCGATCATTTCGCATCCGGACGCGGGAAAGACGACGCTGACGGAAAAGTTTTTGCTCTACGGAGGGCAGATTAATCTTGCCGGTTCCGTGAAGGGCAAAGCGACAGCCCGCCATGCGGTCTCGGACTGGATGGAGATCGAGAAACAGAGGGGAATCTCTGTGACTTCCTCCGTGCTGCAGTTTGAGTACGGCGGATACTGCATTAATATTCTGGACACGCCGGGACATCAGGATTTCTCGGAGGACACATACCGCACGCTGATGGCGGCGGATTCCGCCGTGATGGTGATCGACGGAGCCAGAGGCGTGGAGGCTCAGACGCGGAAGCTTTTTAAGGTCTGCGTTATGCGCCATATACCGATTTTTACGTTTATCAACAAGATGGACCGGGACGCAAATGATCCGTTCGATCTGGCGGATGAGATTGAGAAGGAACTCGGCATCGCCGTGTGTCCGGTCAACTGGCCGATCGGCTCCGGAAAGAATTTTAAGGGCGTTTATGACCGCAACACCGGAAAGGTCATGACCTTTTCCGATACCCTGAAGGGGACCAAAGAGGGGCAGGAGCGGGAGTTTGATCCGGACAGCGCGGAGCTGGTCGATGAGATCGGGGCGGAGTTCCGTGATAAGCTGACGGAGGATATCGAGCTGCTGGACGGCGCCAGCGCCGAATTTGATCAGGAACTGGTGTCAAAGGGGGAGCTTTCCCCCATGTTTTTCGGTTCGGCTCTGACGAATTTCGGCGCGGAGACCTTTCTGCAGCATTTTCTGCAGATGACAACCTCGCCGCTGCCGAGGATGTCCGACCGGGGAGAGATCAGTCCGTTTTCGGAGGATTTCAGCGCGTTTGTTTTTAAAATTCAGGCAAACATGAACAAAGCCCACCGCGACCGGATCGCGTTTATGCGAATCTGTTCCGGGAAATTCAACGCGGGCATGGAGGTTTTTCACATCCAGGGAGAGAAAAAGCTGCGCCTGTCCCAGCCCCAGCAGCTCATGGCGCAGGAGCGGAAGATCATAGAGGAAGCCTATGCGGGAGACATTATCGGTGTCTTTGATCCGGGGATTTTCTCTATCGGGGATACCCTGACCACGGCGAAGGAACACTTTGCCTTTGAGGGGATCCCGACGTTTGCGCCGGAGCATTTCGCCCGGGTGACACAGGTGGACACCATGAAGCGCAAGCAGTTTGTCAAAGGCATCACCCAGATCGCCCAGGAGGGCGCGATTCAGATCTTTCAGGAATACAAGACCGGCATGGAGGAGATTATCGTCGGCGTGGTAGGTGTCCTTCAGTTTGATGTCTTGAAATTCCGGTTGGAGAATGAGTACAATGTGGAGATCCGCATGGAGACGCTGCCCTATGAGCACATCCGCTGGATTGAAAACAGGGAGATCGATCTGGACCAGATCCGGGGAACCTCGGATATGAAGAAAATCCGCGACCTGAAAGGCAACCCGCTGCTCCTGTTTGTGAACCCGTGGAGCGTGGGGATGACGGCGGAGAGAAATGAGGGACTTGTTTTGTCAGAATTTGGAAAAAACTGATGATACAAGGGACAAAAAGTCAGAAACCGGATGCTTGCATCCGTATTTCTGACTTTGGGAACCGCAAAAACATGAGGAAGTAGCAAATTTGACCGGTTTTGGTCAAATTTAGCGGATTCCGAATGTTTTTAGGATTGCGGGAGCACGTTGTGCGGAGCAATCCGTAGTATCATCTTATATATAAATTGTCTACTGTTCTTCCTCCATCAGCTTGAATGCGTACTCTGCGGAGCCCTCCAGCATGGACATGGCGGAGCGGATCTCATGCGCCTGTTCCGGCGTCATGCTGTCTGCCTTCACCCGGCGCAGAGCCTTCTGCAGACCGGCGATATCAGACCGGATGGTTTGCTTCGAGGATTTGTCGAGCTGTTTTTTCTCTTTTGAGAGGGCGGTCTCCGCACGCCGGATCAGCTGCTGGGCGTCCCCCAGAAGGTCAAAGTTTTCCTTCCGCTGGCTGTCGGAGGCGGCGTACTCGGCCGCGTTTGCCATGGCGCGCTCCACCTCGTCATCCGACATGCTCGTGCCGGAGGTAATCGTGATGCTCTGCTCCTTTCCGGTGCCGAGGTCCTTCGCGGATACATGGACGATGCCGTTGGCGTCGATGTCAAAGGCCACCTCGATCTGCGGGACACCGGCCATGGCGCGGCGGATGCCGCGGAGGGTGAACTGCCCCAGAAGCTTATTGTCCCGGGCAAACTGACGCTCGCCCTGAAGCACCTTGATGACGACGGTGGTCTGATAATTCTGTGCGGTTGTAAGGACCTGACTGTACCGGGTCGGGATGGTGGTGTTGCGCTGGATGAGCGGCGTGGATACGCCGCCGACGGTTTCAATGGAGAGGGTCAGCGGGGTGACATCCATCAGGAGAATCTCGTTTAAGTTGCTGTCTCCGGTCAGCTTTCCTCCCTGAATGGCTGCGCCGAGAGCAACGCACTCGTCCGGGTTCAGGCTGTGGCTGGGCTCCTGACCGAGCAGTTGGCGCACCTTGACCTGTACCGCGGGGATCCGAGTGGACCCGCCGACGAGCAGAACTTTTCCCAGATCGGAGGCCCGGATGCCCGCGTCGGCCAGCGCGGACTGTACCGGCCCGGCTGTTGACTCCGTCAGGTCGCTGGTCAGCTCTTCAAATTTCGCCCGGGTCAGCCGCAGATCCATATGTACCGGCCCGGAACGTCCGACGGAGATGTAGGGGAGATTGATCTCCACCTCTGTCGTGGAGGAGAGGGCGATCTTGGCCTTTTCCGCCTCCTCAACGACGCGCTTCATGGCGATGGGATCCTTGTCCAGCCGGATGCCCTCCTGACGCTGAAACTCGCGGACCAGGTAATCGGTCACGCGCTTGTCGTAGTCGTCGCCGCCCAGGCGGTTGTTTCCGGCGGTCGCGAGCACCTCGATCATTCCCTCGCTGATCTCAATGACGGAGACATCGAATGTGCCGCCGCCCAGGTCATAGACCAGAATCTTTTGCGGCTGGGCGTTGTCCAGCCCGTAGGCCAGCGCCGCCGCCGTGGGCTCGTTGATGATGCGGTCGACCTTCAGCCCTGCAATCCGGCCCGCATCCTTGGTGGCCTTGCGCTGTGCATCGTCAAAGTAGGCCGGGACGGTGATCACCGCCTCCGTCACAGGCTGACCGAGATAATCCTCCGCGTCCTTTTTCAGCTTCTGAAGGATCATGGAGGAGATTTCCTGCGGCGTATATTTTTTGCGGTCGATATTTACGGTATAATTTTTCCCCATCTCCCGTTTGATGGAGGTAATGGTCCGGTCCGGGTTCGTCACAGCCTGCCGTTTGGCCGTCTCCCCGACGAGGCGCTCGCCGTTCTTCGTAAACGCCACGATGGACGGGGTCGTGCGGCTGCCCTCCGCGTTCGTGATGATGACGGGCTGTCCGACCTCCATGACGGATACGCAGCTGTTGGTGGTGCCCAGATCAATCCCGATGATTTTTCCCAGGACAAGTGTCCTTTCCTGTTTATTGTAAGACATCATAACATGCATTTCTGAAATTAATATGACTGAATTATAAAATTTTGGGGAAATCGGGATTGATTTTCCGGGTGTGTTGACCTATAATAGAAGCACTTCACAGAGACATCCCTTCTCTGCATGATTTCCGCGGCGTCCGCGGGACACTCCATATGCATCCGGGCAGAGTCAGCCGGTACTCCACGAGAGACAATGATGAGAAATGCGAAAAACAGGATTGACTTTTCCGGGAAACTATATTAATATGAGAACAGACACGAACATAAGTTCGAGAAGGAGAGGAAAATGGCAAAAGAGGATAAATTAAAAGCTCTGGACGCGGCGATCGCCCAGATTGAGAAGCAGTATGGCAAGGGGTCGATTATGAAGCTGGGCGATCCGAATATTCACATGGATGTCGAGACCGTTCCAACGGGCTGCCTGAGTCTGGATATCGCGCTGGGTCTCGGCGGGATTCCCCGCGGCCGTATTATCGAGATCTACGGCCCGGAGTCCAGCGGAAAGACGACGGTTGCGCTCCATATGGTGGCGGAGGTGCAGAAGCGGGGCGGCATCGCGGGCTTTATCGATGCGGAGCACGCGTTGGATCCGGCCTATGCGCGCAATATCGGCGTGGATATTGACGATTTATATATTTCGCAGCCGGACAACGGCGAGCAGGCGCTGGAGATCACGGAGACGATGGTTCGCTCCGGCGCGGTGGATATCGTGATCGTGGATTCCGTGGCGGCGCTGGTCCCGAAGGCAGAGATTGAGGGGGATATGGGAGATGCCCATGTGGGACTGCAGGCGCGGCTCATGTCTCAGGCCCTCCGGAAGCTGACGGCGGTGATCAGCAAGTCAAACTGCATTGTGATTTTCATCAACCAGCTCCGTGAGAAGGTGGGCGTTATGTTCGGCAATCCAGAGACGACCACCGGCGGGCGTGCACTGAAGTTTTATTCCTCCATCCGTCTGGATGTGCGCCGTATCGAGGCGCTCAAACAGAGCGGGGAGGTCATCGGCAACCATACCCGGATCAAGGTCGTGAAAAACAAGATCGCGCCCCCGTTTAAGGAGGCAGAGTTTGATATCATGTTCGGAAAGGGGATCTCCAGAGAGGGGGATGTCCTCGATCTGGCTGCAAATCTGAACATTATCAATAAGTCCGGCGCATGGTATTCTTACAATGGCGAGCGGATCGGCCAGGGACGGGAGAACGCGAAGAATTATCTGACGGAGCATCCGGATGTCTGGGACGAGGTGGAGGCGAAGGTGCGCGACCACTATGACCTTGACGGAAAGCGCACGGCTGCCGATTCACCGGATGAGGCATCGGCAGAGACAGAGTAGGGTACCATGCAGATTCTGGAGATAAAGAAAGAGAAAAAGGGCAGGCTGCTGATCTGCACGAATGAGATGACCTTCCCGCTCTACGAGAAAGAGGCCGCAGACCTGCATTTGACGGAGGGCGGTGAGCTGAGCCGGGAGGAATGGGAGCGTCTTTGCCGGGAGATCCTCGACAAACGCGTGATCCGGCGGGCGATGCATCTCCTGCAGCAGATGGACCGGACAGAGGCGCAGCTTCGCAGGAAGCTCCGGGAAAATCACTATCCCGATGTCCTGATCGACACAGCAGTGGAGTATGTGAAGTCGTACCATTATATTGATGATTTGCGCTATGCCGCTTCCTTTATCCGCTTCCATCAGTCGGACAAGAGCCGGTCGCAGCTAAAGACTGCCCTGCTTTCGCGCGGTGTCCCGGCGCAGGTGATTGCGCAGGCGATGGAGGAGACCTACGAGGATCATGAGACGGAGTTGATACGGAGGCTTCTGGAAAAGAAGCACTACGATCCGGCACAGGCGGATCAGAGAGAGACATACCGGGTCTATCAATATCTTCTGCGGAAAGGCTTTTCGAATTTTCAGATTAAGCGGGAGATGGACTTGACATAATTCCGAAAAGAGGATAAAATCAAATAGTTGCAGTTATGACATTTTAATTGTTATATCTTAAAACTGAATAAGGAGGTGCGCCTGAGGTGCAGACTGGCATAGCAGTAGCGATCACGGCTGTTGTCGCCGTTGTCATCACCTTTATCATCACCTATGCAGCGGCGAACGCCCGTTTTAAGAAAAACACGGAAGAGAAGATCGGAAGTGCGGAGGAGCGTGCGCGGAGCATTATTGATGAGGCAGTGAAGAGCGCTGAGACGAAGAAGCGGGAGGCTTCTCTGGAGATCAAGGAAGAGTCCATCCGGACGAAAAACGAGCTTGACAAGGAGATTAAGGACCGCAGAGCAGAGATTCAGCGCAATGAGAGACGTATCGAGCAGAAGGAGGCTAATCTTGACAAGAAGCTGGAAGCTGCTGAGCGCCGCGAGCAAAGTTTCGCTGCAAAGGAAGAGGACATTAAGCGTCAGAAAGCTGAAGTCGCCAGGTTAAACGAGGAACGCATTCAGGAACTGGAAAGAATTTCAGGGATCACCTCTGAACAGGCAAAAGAATATCTCTTAAAAACTGTTGAAGAAGATGTAAAACTTGATACGGCAAAACTGATCAAGGAGATGGACATCCGGGCAAAGGAAGAGGCGGGTAAGAGAGCCCGTGACTATGTGGTCAACGCCATTCAGAAATGTGCGGCGGATCATGTGGCGGAGGCAACGATTTCGGTTGTCCAGCTTCCGAATGATGAGATGAAGGGACGGATTATCGGCCGTGAGGGCCGCAATATCCGCACTCTGGAGACGATGACAGGCGTAGATCTGATCATCGATGATACTCCGGAGGCCGTCATCCTGTCGAGCTTCGATCCGATCCGTCGGGAGGTTGCCCGTATCGCCCTTGAAAAACTGATCGTGGATGGCCGTATACACCCTGCTAGAATCGAGGAAATGGTTGAAAAGGCGCAGAAGGAAGTTGAGAGCGTCATCCGGGAAGAGGGTGAGGCTGCCACTCTGGAGGTCGGTGTGCACGGCATACATCCGGAACTGGTACGTCTGCTTGGCCGGATGAAATTCCGTACCAGCTATGGACAAAATGCGCTGAAACATTCCATCGAGGTAGCACAGATCGCGGGTCTTCTGGCCGCAGAGGTCGGTGTGGATGTCAGGTTGGCCAAGCGTGCAGGTTTGCTTCACGATATCGGCAAGGCTGTGGATCACGAGATGGAGGGCTCTCATATTCAGCTGGGTGTTGCACTCTGCAGAAAGTACAAAGAGTCGGCTACCGTGATCAATGCGGTTGAGTCGCATCACGGAGATGTGGAACCGGAATCCCTGATCGCCTGTCTGATACAGGCGGCTGATACCATATCGGCAGCCCGTCCGGGCGCTCGTCGGGAGACGCTGGAAACATATTCAAACAGATTAAAGAAGCTAGAGGACATAACGAACAGTTTCAAGGGTGTAGATAAATCTTTTGCAGTTCAGGCGGGCAGAGAAGTTCGTATTATGGTGGTTCCGGAGCAGGTCAGCGATGCTGACATGGTGCTGTTGGCCAGAGATATTTCCAAGCAGATCGAAGCTGAATTGGAGTATCCGGGTCAGATCAAGGTCAATGTGATTCGAGAGAGCCGTGTGACAGACTACGCGAAGTAGGATATCACAGCATAGTACGCAGTTCGTAGAATGGACGAATGATGAACAGATCCCCGTAAATTCTCTTCTGAGAGTTTACGGGTTTTCTGATACTAACGGTTCGATGTGCCGGGCGCAGGGGAATGGTTCATGAAGCTGATATCTTGGAATGTAAATGGGCTGCGGGCCTGTGTAACAAAAGGATTTCTGGAATATTTTAAACAGACGGATGCCGATATCTTCTGTGTGCAGGAGACAAAGCTGCAGGAGGGCCAGATCAGTCTGGAGCTGGACGGGTATGAGCAGTATTGGAACTATGCGGAGAAAAAGGGATACTCCGGCACGGCTGTTTTTACAAAGAGGACGCCGCTTTCCGTCACACGCGGGATCGGCATAGAGGAGCATGATCACGAGGGTCGTGTCATCACACTGGAGTTTGAGCGGTTTTATTTTATCGTAGTCTATGTGCCGAACTCACAGAATGAGCTCGCCCGGCTGGACTATCGCATGAAATGGGAGGATGACTTCCTTTCTTATGTGCAGGCGCTGGAGAAGACAAAGCCGGTCATCTACGCGGGAGACCTCAATGTCGCCCATCAGGAGATCGATCTGAAAAATCCGAAGACCAACCATCACAATGCGGGGTTTACGGATGAAGAAAGAGAAAAGATGACAAACGCGCTTCAGAGTGGTAGAATCGATACATACCGGTATTTTCATCCGGACCAGACAGGGGTATACTCATGGTGGTCCTACCGCCGGAAAGCGCGGGAGACCAACGCCGGATGGCGTATTGACTATTTTATCGCGTCTGACAGTTTGCGGGATGCGCTGGTGTCCGCGGATATACATACAGAGGTTATGGGGTCGGATCACTGTCCTGTAGAGCTTGTCGCGGATCTGTGAGGGACTTTCGGATCCGCAGTAATCTGACAGACGATTTGAGGAGCTGACATGGAAATTCGTCACAAAAAAGAGCCTCAGACCATGAGGAGACGGCGGGAGATGGAGCGCAAGCGCAATATACGGAAAGAGGTATTTAGCTGGATCCGCATGTTTGTCATCGTTGTGGCTGTCGTGTTTGTCGCCACCCGTTTTATCATTATTAACGCGACGATACCCTCCGGTTCTATGGAGACGACGATCATGACGAGCGACCGCCTGATCGGATTCCGGTTTTCCTACTGGTTTAAGGATCCGGAGCGCGGGGATATCATTCTTTTCTCCTACCCGGTGGATGAGTCGCAGACTTATATCAAGAGGGTGATCGGTCTGCCCGGCGAGACCGTGGAGATTCGGGACGGCGGTATCTATATTGACGGAAGCGACACTCCGCTGGAGGAGGATTATCTTTATGAGGAGTGGTATTGGGAGAATGACGGCTATTATTTCGAGGTGCCGGAGGACTGTTATCTGGTTCTCGGAGACAACCGGAACAATTCTGCGGACAGCCGGGTCTGGGCATCGGAGGCGGTGTCGGCAGGACTGGCAGTCACGGAGGAGGAGGCGTACTCCTACAGCTTTGTGCGCCGCGACCAGATCAAGGGCAAGGCGATATTTACCTATTATAAAAGATTTAGGAACCTGACGAATACGGCGGGTTATCAGAATAAATAAATGATGTCGAAAACAAATTATAAGGAGATATTTTATGGAAACGACAGAGACAACGAAAGTAACGGAAGAGACAACGGTGGACGCTGCGGCAGAAGCAGCTGCAGAGGAGACCACTGCAGAGGCAGTTGAGACGGCTGTCGCGGAGGAAACTGCTGCAGAAACAGCGGAGACGGCTGCGGAGTCTATGGATGATATGGGCAAGGCGCTGGAGGACTCCTACAAGATGATGGGCGACGGCGAGCATGATACCGACACGCTCCTCGCGTGGGCAAAGATCAAAGAGCTCTACGAGTCTCAGGAGAACCTGACCGTAGAGATCACCGGCGTGGTAAATAAAGGCGTGATCGCTATGGTGGAGGGGATCCGCGGATTTATTCCGGCTTCCAGACTCAGCCTGCAGAGAGTCAATGACCTGAATGAGTGGCTCGGCAAAGAGATTCAGGTGCGTGTGATCACGGCCGATCAGGAGGCGGATAAGCTGGTTCTCTCTGCACGCGAAATCCTGAGGGAGGAACGGGAGAATGCGAAGAAGGTAAAATTGTCTGCTATAGAGGTCGGAACCGTTTTTGACGGAAAAGTTGACAGCATTCAGGATTATGGTGTTTTTGTGGATCTGGGCGATGGCGTCTCCGGACTGGTTCATGTTTCCCAAATCGCGTTGGAGCGCGTAAAGCATCCGTCGGATGTCCTGAAAAAAGGCCAGGAGGTCCGCGTGAAGGTGATCGGCAAACAGAACGGAAAGTTAAAGCTGAGCATCAAAGCGCTGCTGGAGCAGAAAAAGAAGGACGAGGAAGTAAAGGTGACCATTCCGAAGGCGGAGTCGATCGGCACTTCCATGGGCGACCTTCTGAAGAATATCAAGCTTTTATAAAAAGGGTACGGGAATGGCTGCGAACAAACGGGTTCATGAGCCGGGAAAGGAGTTTGACTGCTCCGGATTCCACGGAAAATATGCAACGATTAATATGTCGGGACAGGATGTCGGCTATGCACGTGTCGGCATCGTCTGGTCTGACCGGAACTATATTCTGTTTCAGTTCCGGGGCAGATATGGTCTGGCAAACAAGGCCTATGTGAAGGATATCACGGAGGTTCGCATGACGGAGCGTATGCTCCGGAAGGAGACACCGCTGGAGGTGTGTCCGTGGAGCGAGCATTTTAATCCTTATCTGCGCTTTGTCGGGCAGCGGTGCGATATTCATATGCATCAGACCCGGATGTTTGAGGCGTCGCCCGGATTTTTCGGCGCAAAAATTCTCTATCTGGACCGGGAAAACGGCCTGATCCGGATCAAGGAGAACAGCAAACAGTTTAATGTGAGCATTGCCATGATCTGCGGGATCATGGAGAGCTGATCAAGAGAGAGTACATGGACAGTAAGATTTTACTTCGCCCGGCGTATAATCTGGACAATACAAAGCTGGAGACAGCCATGGCGGATTACAACGCGTCAAAGAATGATCGAAAGAAGCTGGAGGATCTGACCCGTATTTTCCGGGGGTCTCAGGTGATCGTGCCGGTGGCTTTTCCCAAAAAGGCGGATGTCCGCGTGGTGATGAAGATGCTCAACGGGCTGCCGCTGAAAAAGGGGGAGGGATTTCCGCTCTTCCCGCTGACGGTCACGGACTCAAAGGGCAATAAGTACGCGCCGGCGTTTACTTCCAGAGATAAGATTGTGGAGACAAAGGATTTCCCGTACATGATACGCGTGCCGGCGGCGCAGGTGATCGATACCGTCATGAAGAGCAAGACCGGACTGGACGGCGTTATGCTGAACTCCCAGACAGCCCCATTCATATTTCACCGCCGTGCGTTCGAGGTTGATTTTTCCGTGCAGGCGGGGACGCAGGGACGGCAGGTGAAAAAGGTCACCAAAGAGGAGTTTGTTGTGATCGCCCGCAACACGGTCGAGAAGGGTCTGATTCCGAAAACGCTTTTTTCCGACAAAGCGGAGTTTGTGCGGGATTTGGAGGAGCGCGGGGCGGAGCTTCTGCGCGAGATGTATGCGAAGCCTTACGGAGACAAGATTCCCAGCCCGTATACGGCGGAGGATTTCAGTGTCATGTCGCTGAATATCAGTGAGGACACGATGGCGGTCTGCGTTGAGCTTCCGCAGAAAAATCTGGCGCCTCATATGGCACGTTCCGCCTATGTGATATACAATCCGCAGTCGGACGAGGTATATTATTATATGATTGAGAAGGGTCAGCGCGGCGAGAGTGATGTCCTGTGCAATATCACACCGGAGGGAAAGCATCAGGAGCTGATGACGGCGCCTCCCGTGGGGAATGAGCTGACCGCGGTCCTCGACCTGATCCGTGAGGAGAAGGAAGAGGCCGGAAAATAAAGAAAAGACAGTTCGTTGGCACCATCCTGTCTATAAACAAAACCAGGGCTGTTTGTTTTGCTATGTGGAAACAGAGCCGTGGTTTGTGCCGCGGCTTTTTCTATTTTTTTCTGAGAGAAGAGGAGGCAGCTATGTATTCAATCCGTGCGGAACAGAGTTTTGATGCGGCGCATTTTCTCGCCGGATATCAGGGGAAATGCAGCAACATCCACGGACACCGGTGGCGTGTTGTGGTTCAGGTCGGCACCGCGGAGCTTGATAGGGAAGGACAGCTTCGCGGGATGGTCGCCGATTTCGGAGATCTGAAGAGGGAGTTGAAAAGCCTGACGGACGCCTATGACCATACGTTTATCTACGAATCCGGTTCCCTGCGGGAGAAGACCGTGGAGGCGCTGGAGGAGGAGGGATTTTCTCTGACCGGGGT
>JAJQBV010000036.1:15149-23707 GCA_021203115.1 Clostridiales bacterium
TGAGGCGTTCCTCACTTACGCTGAGAAGTTTGCCAACCATGGCTGCGAGGAGGTGTGAGCGAAGGGATATCCCGTGCGGGCGGTCGAGGTCTATGAAACGCCAAACAACTGTGCAGTTTATACAAGGGGATAAGATGGCAAGCTATAGAGTAGTAGAGATTTTTAAGAGCATTAACGGGGAGGGACTGCGTCAGGGGCAGTTGGCCCTGTTTATCCGGATGCAGGGCTGCAATTTAAACTGCAGCTACTGTGATACCCGGTGGGCAAACACGGAGGACGCCCGGTTTCACTGGATGTCCACTGAGGAGATCATCGATCTGGTGGAGCAGATGCGGATTCGCAATATTACGCTGACCGGAGGAGAGCCGCTGCTGCAGGAGGATATCATGGAGCTGATTCTCGCGCTCGCTGCCCGGCCGTGGAACCGCGTCGAGATCGAGACGAACGGGAGCATGCCGCTGCAGCCCTTTGCAGAGATTGAAAATCCGCCTGTCTTTAACATGGATTACAAGCTGCCGGGGAGCGGGATGGAGGATCACATGATCGCGGATAATTTCTCTGTCCTGACGGCGAAGGATACCGTGAAGTTTGTGGTTGGAAATTATGAGGATTTGTGCCGGGCAAGAGATCTGATCCGGGAGTACGGCCTGACGGAGAGATGCCATGTTTTCCTGAGCCCGGTATATGAGGGGATCGAGCTGGAGGATGTGGTGAATTTTATGAAGGACAATGAAATGAACGATGTCACCATGCAGCTTCAGATTCACAAGATTATCTGGGACAGCGAGATGCGCGGCGTATAAACCCGGAGGCAACAGAGTAAAGGAGAAAAATCATGGCGATTGATACCGAGGCAGTAAAAAAACATATCAGAGGACTTCTCGTTGCGCTGGGCGATGATCCGGACCGGGAGGGACTGGCGGATACGCCGGACCGCGTGGCGCGGATGTATGAGGAAGTCTTTGAGGGGATGAATTATACCAACGAGGAGATTGCCCGGATGTTTGGCAAAACCTTCGAGGAGGATCTCACGTTTTCCAAAAATAACAGTGATTTTGTCATTGTGAAGGACATCGACATTTTCAGCTACTGTGAGCACCATATGGCTTTGATGTATGATATACAGGCGACGGTGGCCTATGTGCCGCATGGCAAGGTGATCGGCATCAGCAAGATCGCCCGGATCGCGGATATGGTGTCCAAACGCCTGCAGGTGCAGGAGCGGATCGGGACGGATATCGCGCAGATCGTATCGATGGTGACCGGTTCCGAGGATGTCGCGGTGCTGATCGAGGGCTGCCATAGCTGCATGACAGCCAGAGGAATCAAGAAAACCGACGCGAAGACCTATACATCCACCCTGCGCGGGCGGTTTCAGGAGGATATGATGCTGCAGATGCGACTGGAGCTGGCGATGAAGGGATGAGAGAGAAAATAACGCGATCGACGGATCACAAAACACAGAGGAGGACAGTATGAAGGCATTGGTTTTGCTGAGCGGCGGGGTGGATTCCACCACCTGTCTCGGACTGGCGGCAGAGAAATACGGGCGGGCGAATGTGATCGCCCTTTCTGTTTTTTACGGGCAGAAGCATCAAAAGGAGATTGAGGCGGCACAGAGGACGGCCGCATGGTATCAGGTGGAGCATCTGTATCTGGATCTGGAGAAGATTTTTCAGTACAGCGACTGCTCCCTTTTGACACATTCGGATCAGGAGATTTCGCAGGAATCCTACGCGAAGCAGCTGGAAAAGACAAAAGGGTCGCCGGTTTCGACCTATGTGCCGTTCCGGAACGGACTGTTTCTCTCCAGCGCGGCGAGCATCGCGCTCTCGAAGGGGTGCGGTGTGATCTATTACGGCGCCCACAGCGACGACGCTGCGGGGAACGCTTATCCGGACTGCTCGGATGCCTTCAATCAGGCGATGGGGCAGGCCATTTATCTCGGCAGCGGAAATCAACTGAGGGTGGAGGCGCCGTTTGTGAAATGGACCAAGGCGGAAGTGGTGAAAAAGGGGCTGGAGATCGGCGTACCCTATGAGCTGACATGGAGCTGCTATGAGGGAGGCGACCGGCCCTGCGGGAAGTGCGGGACGTGTATTGACCGGGCGCAGGCGTTTGCGGCCAACGGGGTTGCGGATCCTGCATTGTAGCAGACGGCGGCTCCGTACTACCCGCTGTTTGAATTGTTTTTATACACGCATTTACTTTGTGAATACATACTGAAAAATTGCCTGACCGGACATTACAGGTGCAAGAATTACAGATCACAGGAGGACTTGGAATGAGTACAGGAAGAAACAGGGAAACCACGCAGGATCTGACGCTGCTGGGCTGTCAGGGGACACGGTATCCCATAGATTACGCGCCGGAGATGCTGGAGACATTTGAGAATAAGCATCCGGACCATGATTACTTCGTGAAGTTTAATTGTCCGGAGTTTACGTCGCTGTGCCCGATCACGGGGCAGCCGGATTTTGCGACGATCACGATCGCCTATGTGCCGGAGCGGCGGATGGTGGAGAGTAAGTCCTTAAAGCTCTACCTGTTCAGCTTTCGCAACCATGGGGATTTTCACGAGGACTGTGTGAATATTATTATGAAGGATCTGATCCGTCTTATGGACCCGAAATACATCGAGGTCTGGGGAAAGTTCACGCCCCGCGGCGGCATCTCGATCGACCCGTACTGCAACTACGGAAAGCCGGGCACCCGCTGGGAGGAGGTCGCGTGGAACCGCCTCGCGAACCACGACCTGTATCCGGAGAAAGTAGATAACCGCTGACGGTTTGTCGTTTGTCTCACAGGAGGAAATGAAATGGAGCATATGAAGCGCATCGACCGTATTTTAAAATATCAGGGTGCGATCGTTGATTTATATGAAGATGTGATGGAGTCGCCTACCGGGCACATCGCCCGCTGGGATTATGTCCGCCACCGGAAAGGAGCGGCGGCGGTGCTGCCGGTGATGGATGACGGAAGGATTCTGATGGTGCGCCAGCACCGCAATGCACTGGAGCGGGAGACGCTGGAGATTCCGGCGGGTTCAAAGGATGATGCGGGCGAGCCGTCCGCCGTGTGCGCCGCGCGGGAGCTGGAGGAGGAGACCGGCTACCGCACCGGAAAGATGGAGCTTTTGATCACGGTGGCGACGACCGTGGCGTTCTGCAATGAGGTCATTGAGATTTATCTGGCGACAGAGCTGGAGAAAACCGAGCGTCATCTGGATGAGGATGAGTTTGTGGAGGTCGGGACCTATACGATTGAGGAGCTGCGGGACATGGTTTTTGAACAGAAAATTCAGGATTCAAAGACGGTGGCTGCCATTATGGCCTATTACGGAAAGAAGCTCGGATAAAAATATTTTGTGAAAAAACCAAAATATCTGTTGACAAAGAAAAATGATGGTGCTATCTTATGGTAAGAACGATTAGCACTCCAATCGAACGAGTGCTAACAACCGCAGAGACACCGATACGGAGTGAAAAAATGAATGAGCTGAGTGAACGCCAGATTAAGATTTTAAATGTAATCATCCGTACCTATATGGAGACCGGAGAGCCTGTCGGTTCCCGGACGATCTCAAAGGCATCGGATCTGAACTTAAGCTCCGCCACGATCCGCAATGAGATGTCTGATCTGGAGGAGATGGGCTACATTATCCAGCCCCACACCTCGGCGGGCCGGATTCCTTCGGATAAAGGGTATCGGTTCTATGTGGACCGCCTGATGCTGGAGAAGGATCAGGAAGTGTCGCAGATGAAGGATTTCGTCATCGAGAAGACGGAGAAGCTGGAGCAGGTTTTACAGACGATCGCGAAGCTTCTGGCGACAAACACAAATTACGCCACTGTCGTATCGGCGCCGCAGACCCACCGCGGAAAGGTGAAGTTCATCCAGCTCTCCATCGTGGAGACGGGAAAGGTTCTGGCGACGATCATGCTGGACGGCAACATCGTCAAGAACCGGATTATCCACTGTGAGGAGGATCTGGATCAGGAGACGATGCTGAAGCTGAATATCCTTCTGAACGGCAGCCTGAACGGCCTGACTCTGGAGGAGATCAATCTGGCGACGATCGCCCATTTAAAGGAGCAGGCGGGGATCCACAGCAAGGTGGTGAGCGATGTTCTGGACGCCGTGGCTGAGGCGGTGCAGGCGGATGAGGAGCTGGAGATTTACACCAGCGGGACGACGAATATCTTCAAGTATCCGGAGCTTTCCGATTCCCAGAGTGCCAGCGACCTGATCAGCGCCTTCGAGGAGAAACAGGAGCTGCAGGATCTTTTTGCCGGGGAGGACGGGGAACCGGGAACCGGCATTCAAGTCTATATCGGTGATGAGTCGCCGATTCAGCGCATGCGGGACTGCAGCGTGGTCACGGCCACCTACGAGCTGGGCGACGGCATTCACGGAACGGTGGGAATTGTCGGACCGAAACGGATGGATTACAAGATGGTTGTAGACAACCTCAAAACGCTGAAGGTACAGCTGGATGAGGTTTTCAATAAAAAAGAAGAGTAAAAGGCGGGATGTTTCATGGAAGAAAAGAAAGAATATGAACAGGAAACGCAGGAACAGGTGACGGAAGAGACATCGGAAACCGTGGATCCGACAGCCGCCGATGCGGCGGAGGACGGGGCGGAGCAAACCGCGGAGACTCCGGACGAATCCGGGGAGGCATCTGCCGATGATGCGGCTGACGAGGCCGCAGACAGCGCGGATGCAGCGGACGGCGAAGCGCCCGATGATTCCAAGGCTGACAAGGGCGGATTTTTCCGCAAGAAGGATAAGAAGGATAAAAAGGACGAGAAGATCGAGGAGCTCACCGACCGGGTGAAAAGGCAGATGGCCGAGTTTGACAATTTCCGCAAACGGACGGAGAAGGAGAAAAGCCAGATGTTTGAGACCGGTGCGAAGAGCATTATCGAGAAGGTCCTCCCGGTCATCGACAATTTTGAGAGAGGGCTGGCCGCCGTTCCGGAGGAGGAGAAAGAAAATCCTTTTGTCGACGGAATGGAAAAGATTTACCGCCAGATGATGACGGTTCTGGAGGAGGCCGGCGTCAAGCCCATCGAGGCGGAGGGAAAGGAGTTTGATCCGAATCTCCACAATGCGGTGATGCATATCGATGATGAGAATTTCGGGGAGAACATCGTGGCGGAGGAGTTCCAGAAGGGATATACCTACCGGGATTCAGTCGTCAGACACAGCATGGTAAAGGTCGCGAACTGACCGAAAGCAACTTAATGCGCGCAAGTAAAACTTCATTATAAAAAACATTATGACAATATTGAGTATAGGAGGAAAACATTATGAGCAAGATTATCGGTATTGATTTAGGTACAACAAACAGCTGCGTAGCAGTTATGGAAGGCGGCAAATCCGTCGTGATCGCGAACACAGAGGGCGCGCGGACGACCCCGTCCGTCGTGGCTTTCACGAAGACAGGAGAGAGGCTGGTCGGTGAGCCGGCAAAGCGTCAGGCAGTGACGAACGCCGAGAAGACCATCTCCTCCATCAAGAGAGAGATGGGCACCGATTTCAAAAAGGAGATCGACGGCAAGAAGTATTCGCCGCAGGAGATTTCCGCAATGATTCTGCAGAAGATGAAAGCGAACGCGGAGAATTACCTTGGCGAGAAAGTGACAGAGGCGGTCATCACCGTTCCCGCATACTTCAACGACGCACAGCGTCAGGCGACAAAGGACGCCGGCAAGATCGCGGGTCTGGATGTAAAGCGTATCATCAACGAGCCGACCGCGGCTGCGCTGGCATACGGCCTTGACAATGAGAAAGAGCAGAAGATCATGGTATACGATCTGGGCGGCGGCACCTTTGATGTCTCCATCATCGAGATCGGCGACGGCGTGATCGAGGTGTTATCGACCTCCGGCGACAACCGTCTGGGCGGCGATGACTTTGACCAGAAGATCACGGATTACATGATTTCCGAGTTTAAGAAGATGGAGGGCGTGGATCTCTCCGGCGACAAGATGGCGCTTCAGAGATTAAAAGAGGCCGCTGAGAAGGCGAAAAAGGAGCTGTCCTCCGCGACCACCACAAACATCAACCTCCCGTTCATCACGGCGACGGCTGACGGCCCGAAGCACTTTGAAATGAACCTGACCAGAGCAAAGTTCGACGAGCTGACCCGCGATCTGGTTGACCGCACTACGATTCCGGTACAGAATGCGCTGAAGGACGCCGGACTGGTTGCCTCGGATCTGGGACAGGTGCTGCTGGTAGGCGGTTCCACCCGTATCCCGGCGGTACAGGATAAGGTAAAATCCCTGACCGGAAAAGAGCCCAGCAAATCGCTGAACCCGGATGAGTGCGTTGCGATCGGCGCCTCCATTCAGGGCGGCAAGCTTGCCGGCGACGCGGGCGCAGGTGAGGTTCTGCTGTTGGATGTCACACCGCTTTCCCTCTCCATTGAGACCATGGGCGGCGTTGCGACCCGTCTGATCGAGCGGAACACCACGATCCCGACCAGAAAGAGCCAGATTTTCTCCACCGCGGCTGACAACCAGACCGCTGTTGATATCAATGTTGTACAGGGCGAGCGTCAGTTTGCCAGAGACAACAAGTCCCTCGGCCAGTTCCGTCTTGACGGGATTCCGCCCGCACGGCGCGGCGTTCCGCAGATCGAGGTTACGTTCGATATCGATGCCAACGGCATTGTGAACGTATCTGCCAAGGATTTGGGCACCGGCAAGGAGCAGCACATCACAATCACCGCGGGCTCCAATATGTCCGACGACGACATTGAGAAGGCGGTCAAAGAGGCTGCGGAGTTTGAGGCGCAGGATAAGAAGAGAAAGGATGCCATCGACGCGCGCAACGATGCGGACTCCATGGTATTCCAGACCGAGAAGGCATTGGAGGAGGTTGGTGACGGCATCTCCGCATCCGAGAAGGCATCTGTACAGGCGGATATCGATGCAGTAAAGTCCATCCTTGAGAAGTACCCGGAGGCAGACCAGATGTCCGATGCGGATCTGGATGAGCTGAAGGCGGCGAAAGAGAAGCTGATGAACGGCGCGCAGCAGGTCTTCCAGAAGATGTATGAGAAGGCACAGGCCGCACAGGGAGCAGCCGGTCCGGACATGGGCGGCTACCAGCAGGCGGATCCTGACGCGGGCAGCTATCAGCAGAGCGGCGGCGCAGACGACGATGTTGTGGACGCCGACTACAAAGAGGTGTAATAACCACTGTTGAATCGTAAATAGCATTTCACCACTGCACCAGGGGAACCCATCTCTCCTGGTGCGTTGGTGGGTTTTGGAGCGTGAAAAAGACTACAAGGGAAGTTGAGTGATATGGCAGAACAGAAACGAGATTATTATGAGGTTCTCGGCGTTGACCGTCAGGCGGACGACGCCACCATCAAAAAGGCATACCGTAATCTGGCAAAAAAGTATCATCCGGATGCGAATCCGGGCGATAAAGAGGCGGAAAAAAAGTTTAAGGAAGCTTCTGAAGCTTATGCCGTTTTAAGCGACTTTGAGAAGAGACGCCAGTATGACCAGTTCGGACATGCCGCGTTTGACGGCAGCGGTGCGGGCGGCGGAGGGTTTGATTTCTCCGGTATGGACTTCGGCGACATGTTCGGTGATATTTTCGGTGACTTTTTCGGCGGCTCACGGAGGGGTTCGGCAAACAGCGGGCCGATGAAGGGAGCCAATATCCGGACCAGCGTCCGCATCTCATTTGAGGACGCGGTCTTCGGCTGCGAGAAGGAGATCGAGCTGACGCTGAAGGATGAGTGCGGGAATTGCCACGGTACCGGCGCGAAGCCGGGGACATCGCCTGAGATCTGTCCCAAGTGCGGCGGCAAGGGAAAGGTGGTCTTTTCTCAGCAGTCCCTCTTCGGAATGGTGCAGAACGTGCAGACCTGTCCGGACTGCCGCGGCACGGGAAAGATTGTAAAGGACAAGTGTCCGGACTGCCGCGGTACGGGGTACATCTCCAGCCGGAAGAAGATCAAAGTGACGATTCCTGCCGGCATCGACAACGGACAGAGCGTCCGCATCCGTGACAAGGGAGAGCCCGGAAGCAACGGCGGACCGCACGGCGACCTGCTGGTGGAGGTTGTGGTTTCACGGCATCCCGTGTTCACGAGGGAGGATATGAATATCTTTTCCACCGCGCCGATCTCCTACGCACAGGCTGTTCTGGGCGGTGAGATCCGGATCAGTACCGTTGACGGCGATGTGGTGTATGAGGTGAAGCCCGGCACGCAGACCGATACGAGGATTCGCCTGAAAGGCAAGGGCGTGCCGTCCCTGCGGAACAAAAATGTCCGCGGCGACCACTATGTGACGCTGGTGGTGCAGGTGCCGACGACCCTGTCGACGGAGGCGAAGGAGGCGCTTCGGGCATATGATGCGCTGTCCGGGGATTCCCTCGCGAAGGGAGCCAGCGAACCGGTGAAGCATGAAAAAGGCAGAAAAAAGGGGTTCTTTAACAAGAATCAGGATTAAATTGATCCGCATCCTGCAAAATGATATGCTCCCCATATGGTAGACATTGAAAATATTCAAAATCTACTATAT
>JAJQBV010000191.1 GCA_021203115.1 Clostridiales bacterium
GGGCGGGAAAAACTTTTTAATTTTTTTATTGTCTACTTGACGGGAAGCACACCAGTAGCAGGGGTCTATAACGGTTTATAAATAGGCTATAAAAGAGTCAGGAGGTTTTGACAAACAGGCATTCCAATGGTATCATCAACAGATATATACAATTTTGGCGGGAGAGTACGGAGCAAGGAGGACAGGAGTAATGATTAACATTGATGAATTAAAGAAATTTCCGGTGGCGGTTCTGGGCGGAGGAGCCGTAGGAAAGACGGTGGCGGCGGACTGTAAGCTGGGAGGAAATGAGGTTCACCTTTTTGATATGGAGCCTTTTGCGGCTTCTACGCTGGCAGGATTGGAAAAGACCGGTATTACGCTGACGGGAAATCCCAAAAATAAATATGGATTCAAACGTCTGGGAACCGCGCATTTTGATCTGATCACGACGGACATCGCGGAGTGCGTAAAGGGCTGTAAACTGCTGATCGTGGCGGTGCCGTCCATCGCGCACGACAGTTTTTTTTGAAAAGCTGGTTCCCTGTCTGGAGGACGGCATGATCGTGCATATCATTCCGGATAATTTCGGCACATTAAAGCTGCGCAAAAAGATGCGCGAGACGGGATGCAAAAAGGATATTATTGTAGGCGGCTGGTCCAGCGCGCCTTACGGGACGAGAGTGGAGACCGAGGGCGGTGTGATGACCTCGGAATGCTGGCTGGTATACCGGGCGACTACGCTTCGCGGAGCGGCGCTCCCGCGTAAGGATCAGGAGGATTTTCTGGAAAGTTCCAAAGCGCTGGGGTGTTTTGATTCTATCACGAAAGGAGACGGTTATACTTCCGGCAACACAGTGATGGATATTGGTTTTTCCAATGTCAATCCGGTACTGCATTGCCCGGGAACGCTGCTGGGAGTCGGTGTGATGGAGAACTGGGGCAGGATTTTCGGCGGCAATGATAAATATACATATTCCATTTACAGCCATGCATATTGCGAATCCATCGCCGAGGTACAGTATGCGTTTTATCAGGAGGAAGTAAAGCTGGCAGAAGCCATGGGCGTCGGCATCTAGTATTTCCCAAAGAAAAATTTCCTCTCCCGGACAAGCATTCTGGGACCGGAGTATATGGGTGACGAGTGCATTGTTCCCTTTGATGAGCAGTGGCCGACCGGCTACGGCACGGGTCCGTTTACGATTCAGAACCGCTATATCACCGAGGATGTGCCGGTGGGCTGCCATATTTACCATGAGCTTGGGAAAAAATACGGCATTGCGACGCCGGTGATCGACAGCATGATTACCCTTGGTTCCGTGATGACCGGACATGATTTTTATGCGGAAGGATTGACGCTTGACGATATCGGTATCGGAGATTTGGATAAGGAGCAGCTGTTGACGTATTTGAACGAGGGCATTCTGCAGAGTTGATTTTTGCGGACGAGGATGAAAAATGCTTACTTATCTGCATGAGAGCATTCTGTAATTCCAGATGAAATTGTTGCGATGGGGAGGAGTTTCAAATCGAGGGTATAGCGAACCTGAAAACAGCATTTCTTCCTTTCAGTTAAGAAATGTAAAGCTGCCATAGGAGATGGTTAGCTTAGAACAGTCGCTTAGACAGGAACAGAACGGAGGGATGAACGATGATCTGGCAGGGAAGGCTTGAGACGAGAGAAGATTTAGACGGGATCCATGAGACCCCGGCGCGCTATACGGCGGGATTTGCCATCGGCATCATCGCCATTGAACTGATTTACCCGAAAATGCCGGGGAATGTAGCGAACGCGACGACGTATCCTTTTCCTGTTTTGTATCGGAAAGTTACATTTGACGTGGAGAGGCTTTTCTCCGGTGACTCTGCCTTAAAGGATGAGATTTTGGCAGCGGCCCGAGCGCTTGAAGACGAGGGCGTCCGCGCGATCATCGGAGCCTGTGGGTATTTTGCCTATTTTCAGCGGGAGGTGGCGGAGGCGGTAAATATACCGGTGTTTTTGTCGAGCCTTTGCCAGCTTCCCCTGATCAAGACGGCCATTTCCGCAAGGAAAAAAATTGCGGTTTTTGCGGCAAGCGGAGAGAACATCAGCGATACTGTGCTGCGGCAGGTCGGCACGAATACGGAGCGGGTACTTGTCGTGGATATCGGCGGACTTCCGGAATTCCATGCCATCCGCTACGGGGAGACGATGCTTGATAACGGCAGACTGAAAAGGGCGCTCTGCAGCGTTGCGGCTGATCTGTTAAAACGGGAGTCGGAGGTGGGCGCGATTCTGCTTGAGTGCAGCGATTTGCCGCCCTATGCGAAGGTGATTCAGGAGGTTACCGGGCTGCCGGTTTTTGATTTTAATACCATGATTGATATGGTGTACCATGCCGTGGCGCAGAAGACATACTACGGGTATTTTTAAGCTTTAGTCATTTTATTGTATACATTGAGGAAAAACAGATGCCGAATTTATCACAGCGAACAGAGATTTTTACGGACTCGGTCATTCGTCGGATGACACGAGTTTCCAATAAATACGGGGCGGTCAACCTGTCTCAGGGATTTCCGGATTTTGACCCGCCGAAAAAACTGACGGATGCGCTGACAGCGGTTGCGCCGCACGGGCCGCACCAGTACGCACTGACCTGGGGCGCACAGAATTTTCGTGAGGCGCTTGCAAAAAAGCAGGAGCATTTTTCCGGTATGAGCATTGATCCCGATGGGGAGATTGTGGTGACCTGCGGGAGCACGGAGGCGATGATGGCGGCTATGATGTCCGTCTGCAATCCCGGTGATAAAGTGGTGGTTTTTTCTCCATTTTATGAAAATTATGGGGCAGACGCGATCTTAAGCGGGGCGGAGCCGATCTATGTGCCCCTTGTGCCGCGGACCTTTGATTTTGATGGGGTTGAGGTGGTGGCGGCGTTTCTCCGGCCGGGCGTGAAAGCGCTGATTTTGTGCAATCCCTCGAACCCCTGCGGAAAGGTGTTCACGCGTAAGGAGCTGGAAATCATTGCTGAGCTGGCTATCCGCTATGATATTTTTGTGATCACGGACGAGGTGTATGAGCACATTGTATACAAGCCATATGAGCATGTATATCTGGCGACTCTGCCGGGGATGAGGGAGCGGACAATCATCTGCAGCTCGCTGTCGAAAACATATTCGATTACCGGATGGCGGCTCGGATATGTGATGGCGGCTCCGGAGGTGGTCGACCGGGTAAAAAAAGTGCATGATTTTCTGACGGTTGGGGCGGCGGCTCCTCTGATGGAAGCGGCGGTAACGGCGCTTCGGTTTGAAGACGCCTATTATGAGTGGCTTCAGCAGAAATATACGCATATGAGAAACCTGTTTGTCGGCGGTTTAAAGGAGCGGGGAATTGCATGTACGGAACCGCAGGGCGCTTATTATGTGTTGGTAGATATCAGCGAATTCGGCTACGAGGATGACGAGAAGTTCTGCATTGACCTGGCGCGCGAGGTTGGCGTCGGCGCGGTGCCCGGTTCCAGCTTTTTTAAGGAAGATGTCAACCATCTGATCCGTTTCCATTTTGCCAAGCAGGATGATATGTTAGAGGAGGCGCTTATGAGGCTGGAAGGGATAGGGAAGCTGAAAAGATAGAAAAAGGGAGGTTGACTTTTTGACTCGTTCCCCTTATAATCCTGTCTTTGACAGTTAGTACAGTTAGAGAATCGCTCCAGCCCATGAAAT
>JAJQBV010000225.1 GCA_021203115.1 Clostridiales bacterium
ATTCAATGCGGAGCTTATAGGATAATTTTCCCGCGGTCGTGGAGTGCGGCAGCGTCGTCGGGATGTTGCGGTATCCGTAAAAACGCGCAACCTCCTCCGCGATATCCGCATCCCGCTGCAGGTCCGGCCGCCACGTCGGAACAATCACTTCTCGCGTCTTCTCATCAAAGCCCAGCTCGATTTTTCTCAGATAACCGAGCATGGTTTCCTCCGGAATATCCGTACCCAGCAGGCGGTTGATCCAATCCGCATCAAAGGGAATCCGGCTCTCGGTCCGCGGAGCCGGGTAAACATCGACCACACCGCCGACAACCTCGCCTGCGCCAAGCTCCTCTACCAGCTGGCAGGCGCGGTTCATGGCCTCAATCGCATTGTTCGGATCCAGCCCTTTTTCAAATTTTGCGGAGGCGTCTGTCCGAAGCCCCACCTTGCGGCCGGAGAGACGGATGTTGGTCCCGTCAAAGCAGGCTGCCTCAAAAAGCATCGTCTTAACATTATCCGTGATCATGGAATTCTCGCCGCCCATAATCCCGCCGATTCCGACTGCCTTTTCCCCGTCACAGATCATCAGGACGGTGTCGTCCAGCACGCGCTCCTGCCCGTCCAGTGTCACAAAGGTCTCGTCCTTTTTCGCCCTGCGCACACGGATCTCATGCCCTGCGATGGTATCCAGATCATAGGCATGCATGGGCTGGCCGTACTCTTCCATTACATAGTTTGTGATATCGACGATATTGTTGATCGGACGGATCCCGTGGGCGGCCAGCCTGCGCTGCATCCACTCCGGCGACGGCGCGAGCCTGATGTTTTTCACAACGCGCGCGGTGTAACGGGAACACAGATCCGGATCCTCCACGGTCACCTTGATATAGTCATTGACATCCTCATCATTTCCGGTCTCCGTGACAACGGGCGGCACAAACTCTTTCCCGAAGGTAGCTGCCGCCTCTCTTGCAATGCCGAGGACAGAAAAACAGTCTACGCGGTTTGATGTGATCTCATACTCGATCACCGCATCATCCAAGCCGAGGTATGCCACCGCATCCTCACCCACGGGGGCATCCTCCGGCAAAATATAAAGTCCGTCCTCCGCCGCATCCGGGTACATGTCCGTGGTGGAACCGAGCTCCTCGATGGAGCACATCATACCGTAGGAATCCACGCCGCGAAGCTTTCCGGCCTTGATCTGAATCCCGTCCGGCGCAGACTTTCCGTCCGAGTGCGTGGCCGCCACTCTCCCGCCATCCAGAACAACGATGACCTTCGCGTCCTTGAATACATTGGGCGCACCGGTGACGATCTGCACGGTCTTTGTCCCGACATCCACCTGACAGATAACCAGCTTATCCGCGTTTGGATGCGGATCCACCGACAGGACATGGCCGATCACAATCTTTTCCAGATGCTCATCCAGTCTCACAAATCCCTCGCCCTTTGAGCCGGAGAGCGTCATCTCATCCATGTACTCCTGAGGGCCAACATTCAAATCCGGCACATAGGCCTTTATCCATTTTAAAGATGTAACCATTCTATTCTCCTCCTAAAACTGACGCAGGAACCGGTCGTCGTTCTCATAAAGCAGTCTCATGTCGTCGATCTCGTATTTTAAAAGTGTAATCCGCTCAAGGCCGACACCGAAGGCAAATCCCGTGTACTCCTTCGGATCGATATGGCTCATCTCGAGCACATGCGGATGCACCATTCCGCAACCGAGGATCTCAATCCATCCCTCTCCCTTGCAGAAACGGCAGCCCTTCCCGCCGCATTTAAAGCAGGAGACATCCAGCTCAGCGCTGGGCTCCGTAAAAGGGAAATGGTGCGGGCGGAACTTTACTTTCGTATCCGGCCCGAAAAACTCGTGCGCAAACGCCTCCAGCGTCCCCTTCAGATCGGCGAATGTGATGTTTTTATCCACGACAAGCCCTTCCACCTGATGGAAGGTCGGAGAATGGGTGGCATCCACCTCGTCCGCACGGAACACACGTCCCGGTGCGATCATGCGGATCGGCAGCCTGTCCTCCTCCATGATCCGAATCTGGACGGAGGAAGTCTGGGTTCTCAGAAGGATATCATTCCCGACATAGAAGGTATCCTGCTCATCCTTTGCGGGATGATTCGCCGGAATGTTCAGCGCCTCAAAATTATAGTAGTCATACTCGACCTCCGGGCCTTCCACCACCTCATAGCCCATGCCGACAAAAATGCGCTCCAGCTCATCCAGCACGATCGTATTCGGATGGCTGTGGCCGCCCCTGTTTTTCTGTGCCGGAAGGGTTACGTCGATGTTCTCGTCCCTCAGCTTTTTCTCCAGAAGGAGTGCCTCCATCTGCTGCTTTTTCTCCTCAAGCGCAGCTTCAATGGCGGCACGGGTCTCATTGACCATCTGTCCCACCAGCGGGCGCTCTTCGGGGCTGACATTTTTCATACCCTTAAGCACAGCGGTCAGATCACCCTTTTTTCCGAGGACGGCAACCCGGACCTCGTTCAGTCTGGCCAGACCCTCTGAAGCGGCAATATCGGCAAGCGCCTGCTCCCTGATCTGTCTTAACTTCTCTTTCATCTTGATTCTCCTCTCGTTTTCTCAGGCGGTGAGCGGTTTTGACTCAGTTAGGAACATAAAAAAAACCCATCCACAACAGGAACGGAGCAAGCAGTCCCGAAGGCACGCTCAAACTGCCACTTATTGTAGCACGGCTTTTTTTTAACATCAAGGTTTTTTCTTCTTTTTCTTTTTAAAATTCTGCTTCAGTTCGTCAGAAATCAGTTCCAGAGAGGAATTGACCGCGCCGCAGACCAGAAAAATATACATGGCAAAGTACAGCCAGAACATAATCAGCACGATGGAGGTCAGACTCCCGTAAAGCGAAAATCCGTTAAAATAATTGATATAAAGGGAGACCCCGAAGGTGAAAACATACCATGCCGCGGCGCAGCCAACCGCACCCGCAAGCTGACTGCGAAATGTCGCTTCCCGGTTTGGGATTGCCTTGTAGATTGTGACGAAGATTCCCGTCAGCACAAAAAACAGAATCAGCAGCCGCAGCTTTAAAATCACTTCGGTCACAATCCCTGCAATCGGCGCATACTCCGCAAGCATCGCCTGAATCCCCCGCCCGAACATCAGCAAAACCATCAAGAGGAAAATCGCGATAATCAGCGCAAAGGTCTCAAACATCGCCCGCAGCCGGAGGACAAACCAGTTTCTGGTCTCCTCGATCTCATAAACTTTATTCAGGGCATACCGCAGACTCTGTATCGTTTTCGCCGCGGAATAAACTGCAAACACCAGAGAAATCACCAGAATGCCGCCGGTATTGTGATACACCTCATCCACAATCGAGATCACGGAGGATGACATGTAACCGGGACTGATCATTTTGATCAGAGTCAGAATCAGGGATTCCGTGACCGGCGTATAGCGGATCAGGGAAACCAGCACCAACAAAAACGGAATCGCAGACATAATCAGAAACAGCGCCGCCTGCCCCGCATAGGCGCCGATGTCATCCTCTTTGATTTTTCCCAGAATATGTGAAACAACCTGCTGCATTTTCTCCTCCGTTTAAATAATTACCTAAATTATAATACAATCAGCACGATGGAGGTCAGACTCCCGTAAAGCGAAAATCCGTTAAAATAATTG
>JAJQBV010000158.1 GCA_021203115.1 Clostridiales bacterium
ACATTATTTCTAAGGGGATATCTCATTTTGTTTTGTACTAAATATATTCTAACACCAAATCTCAGTTGGTTAGTTATATGGATTATATTTGTTATACTCTTCTCAATGAGGATGCTGCTCAAAGTGTTTTGCGAGATGCAAGAGAGACGAGAGAACAGCTATCTATAGTAGCAGCTAATCTGCAGTATTGCCGAAATCCGCGCCTGAGGGCTCTGGAATATCGTGCAATCACTTTCAGAAAGCATCGTTATGTTATGCTGTACCGTATTGTAGGGAATGAGGTTTATGTTGAGGCGATATATCATCAGCTACAGGATTATGAAAATACATTTGCGAATGAGTTGATATAACGGATTTGCCCTTTAAATAAAAATGGCTTACATGCATAACGAGGGAGCAGCCGATTTTGTCCGGCTGCTCCCGCCTGCGTAGCCTGTTTTCCGCCTGATTTTATTTTTTCCGCGTGGTCGGGAAAAATGAAATTTGTAAAAACGCGATTTTGGAGGTGATTTCGCCCCGATGCTGTTCAAATTGCACAAACCATACGAGCCCACCGGCGACCAGCCGCAGGCCATCGCGGATCTTGTCAAAGGCTTCAAAAAAGGCAACCAATTCCAGACTTTACTTGGTGTTACGGGTTCCGGAAAGACTTTCACGATGGCGAACGTCATCGAAGTCCTCCAGAAGCCGACTTTGGTAATTTCGCACAATAAAACCCTCGCGGCACAGTTATACGGCGAGATGAAGGAATATTTCCCTGAAAACGCAGTCGAATATTTTGTGTCCTACTATGATTATTACCAGCCGGAGGCTTACGTTCCCTCCACGGACACGTACATTGCGAAGGATTCCTCCATCAACGATGAGATTGACAAGCTCCGCCTCTCCGCGACGGCGGCGCTGTCAGAGCGGCAGGATGTGATCATTGTCGCGTCTGTGTCATGCATTTACGGCATCGGCAGCCCGAGCGACTATCAGAATATGATTGTGTCGCTCCGCCCCGGCATGGTAAAGGACCGGGATGATGTGATCCGTCAGCTTATCGACATGCAGTATGACCGGAGCGACATGGATTTTCACCGCGGGACGTTTCGCGTTCGCGGGGATACACTGGAGATTTTTCCGGCAGACTATGGAGAGACGGCTGTGCGGGTGGAGTTCTTCGGGGATGAGATCGACCGCATCACGGAGATCGATGTCCTGACCGGTGAGATCAAAACCCGCTTGGAGCACAGCACGATTTTCCCGGCCTCCCACTATGTGGTGCCGCAGGAGAAAATCAACCGTGCCGCTGCTGAGATTGAGAAGGAGATGGAGGAGCGTGTCCGCTACTTTAAGGGGGAGGACAAGCTGATCGAGGCGCAGCGGATTGCGGAGCGGACGAACTTTGATGTGGAGATGCTGCGCGAGACGGGTTTCTGCAGCGGGATAGAGAATTACTCCCGCCATCTGTCAGGATTGGAGCCCGGCGTTCCGCCTTATACGCTTCTGGATTATTTTCCGGAGGAGTTTCTGATCATTGTGGACGAGTCGCACATCACGATCCCGCAGGTGCGGGGGATGTACGCGGGAGACCGCTCCCGCAAGCAGACGCTGGTGGATTACGGGTTCCGCCTCCCGTCAGCGCTGGACAACCGTCCGCTGAATTTTGAGGAGTTTGAGAGCCATATTGACCAGATGCTTTTTGTCTCTGCAACGCCGAATGTCTATGAGGACGAGCATGAGCTCCTGCGGACGGAACAGATCATCCGGCCGACCGGGCTGCTTGACCCGCGGATTGACGTGCGGCCGGTGGAGGGACAGATTGATGATCTGATCGCCGAGGTAAACCGCGAGACCGCGGGCGGGCACAAGATTCTGATCACCACCCTGACGAAGCGGATGGCGGAGGATCTGACTGATTACATGCGGGAGGTCGGCATCCGTGTGAAATATCTCCATTCCGACATCGACACGCTGGAGCGGGCAGAGATCATCCGGGATCTCCGGTTGGATGTCTTTGATGTTCTGGTCGGTATTAACCTGCTCCGGGAGGGGCTGGACATTCCGGAGATCACGCTGGTGGCGATTCTGGATGCGGACAAGGAGGGATTCCTTCGCTCTGAGACCTCGCTGATCCAGACCATCGGCCGGGCGGCGCGCAACAGTGACGGCCATGTTATCATGTATGCTGATACCGTGACGGATTCGATGCGTGTTGCGATTGAGGAGACACAGCGGCGCCGTGCAATCCAGCAGGCGTATAATGAGGCGCACGGCATCACCCCGCAGACGATTCAGAAGTCGGTTCGTGACCTGATCAGCATTTCCAAGAAGGTCGCGCAGGAGGAGCTGCAGTTTAAGGTTGATCCGGAGTCCATGAGCCGGAAGGAGCTGGAAAAGCAGATCAAAGACATCACGAAGAAGATGGAAAAGGCCGCGGCGGGTCTCAACTTCGAGGCGGCGGCCGATTACCGTGACCGCATGATCGAGCTGAAGAAGGCGTTGCGGGAACTAGATTGATTTCAAAAGCGGGAATGCTGTTGTGACCGCGTTGAAGTTGTTTTTGTGCACATCCCAAAATACATACAGGAGTATATGCAAGCAGGAAAGAGGCTTTATCATGCCACAACAATATATAAAGATCCGCGGCGCAGCCGAGCACAATCTGAAGGGAATCGATCTGGATCTCCCGCGAGACCAGTTTATCGTCCTGACCGGCCTGTCCGGATCCGGAAAGTCTTCGCTGGCTTTCGATACGATTTATGCGGAGGGACAGCGGCGGTATATGGAGTCCCTGTCCTCCTATGCCCGTCAGTTTCTGGGGCAGATGGAGAAGCCGAATGTCGAGAAGATCGAGGGCCTTTCTCCGGCGATTTCCATCGACCAGAAGTCCACGAACCGCAACCCGCGCTCTACGGTCGGCACGGTGACGGAGATTTACGACTATTTCCGTCTCCTCTATGCGCGTATCGGCACGCCCCACTGCCCGAAGTGCGGCAGGGAGATTCGCAGGCAGAGTGTGGATCAGATGGCGGATCTGATCATGCTGCTGCCGGAGCGGACGCGGATCCAGCTGCTGGCTCCGGTCGTCCGGGGGCGGAAGGGCATGCACCAGAAGCTGCTGGAGTCGGCAAAGCGCAGCGGTTATGTCCGCGTGCAGATCGACGGGAGTGTCTACGAGCTGACGGAAGAGATTCATCTGGATAAGAACATCAAACACAACATTGATATCGTGGTGGACCGTCTGGTGGTAAAGCCGGATATGGGCCGCCGCAGGCTGGTGGATTCTATCGAGAATGCGCTGAAGTTGGCGGAAGGGCGGATGACGGTCGATATCATTGGCGGGGAGAGCATGGAGTTCTCCGAGAATTTCGCCTGTCCCGACTGCGGCGTCAGTATAGACGAGGTAGAGCCGCGCAGCTTTTCTTTTAACAACCCGTTTGGCGCCTGCCCGGAGTGCGCCGGCCTCGGCTTCAAGATGGAGTTTGATGAGGAGCTTATGATTCCGGACAAAAGCCTGTCGATCATGCAGGGGGCGATCCGGGTGCCCGGCTGGCAGTCAGCCAATCATAAGGGAAGCTTTACCCATGCGACTCTGACGGCTTTGGCGGAGGAGTATGGGTTTGATCTGGATACGCCTTTTGAGGAATATC
>JAJQBV010000176.1 GCA_021203115.1 Clostridiales bacterium
GTACCAGATTGAAGAAAGTGGCTGTTTTTATTGCGGTTTTCGGACGGCCTGGGGGAGGGGGAGGGACACAACTGGTGGTGCGTCATGTATCCGAACCTCTGCTTTTCCGGGAGTCTGTATGAGGTCGACGAGGAGAGCGGGGAGCTGCTTCGAGCCGAGCTGACCGCGGAGGAGTATGCGGCGGTTTTCTCGGAGGGAGACTATGAGGTGGAGTTTAAAATCCTGAAGTTTCTGAATCAGGTTCTTGAATAAACGGCGGGAATATACTATGATACTACGAGAGTTCAGATAATTGCGAGGAACAGATCATGAAAGATATCAGATACGCTCCGATCGGTGTTTTTGATTCCGGTGTGGGCGGATTGACCGTAGCGAGAGAGATCATGAGGCAGCTTCCCGATGAGCGGATTGTTTATTTCGGAGATACGGCGCGTGTCCCCTACGGCAGCAAGTCGCAGGACACGATCATCCGTTTTTCCCGTCAGATCGTTCATTTTCTGCGGACAAAGGATGTGAAGGCGGTGGTGGTGGCCTGCAATACCGCCAGCGCGCTGGCATTGGAGACGCTGCAGCCGGAGGTCGATCTCCCGATCATCGGCGTGGTGACGCCGGGCGCAAAGGTTGCGGCGGAGACGACGGCAAACGGAAAGATCGGTGTGATTGCCACGGAGAGTACGATCGAGAGCCAGCTCTATACCCGGGTGATTCACGAGCACAATCCCCGTGCGCAGGTTTTCGGCAAAGCGTGCCCGCTGTTTGTCCCGTTGGTGGAAGAGGGATGGATCAAGGATCCGGTGACGGTGGAGGTGGCAAACCGCTATCTTGAGCCGCTGCTCGCGACCGGGATCGATACGCTGGTGATGGGGTGCACCCACTATCCGCTGCTGCGGTCGGTGCTGCGGCAGATCATGGGGGAACGGGTGACGCTGGTCAATCCGGCATACGAGACGGCCAGAGAGCTGAAAAGTCTGTTGGAGGCGGAGGGCATCGCGAATGACGGGTGCCGGGGTGATGCCAAAGACACGGCGCAGGTGGGGATGCACCGTTTTTATGTCAGCGATGCCGCGAACCGCTTCCGCCAGTTTGCCAACACGATTTTGCCGTTCGGCGTCGACACGACGCAGCTGATACATATCGAGGACTATTAGAATAGAAAACCGGAGGATAAATCCTCCGGCTTTGCTTTGGCAGTTATTCGTTGTTGTTGCGGAAACGATCGAGGAACTTTTTCTTCTTCGGCGGTTTTGCCAGCGGTCCGCGGATGCCGCGGACATCGGTGATGTAGATACCGGCGACGGTCGCCTTGACCTCCTTCTTGACCGGAATGCTGTCGAAGATGTCGTTGTCCGCGATCATGGTCATGATCCTGGGACCGACCTTGACCTTTACGACCGGCACCTTGGCTATGTGTGCAAACCGGGGCGTCTCGTCAATGACAGCCTGCGGCAGGCCGGAGCCTTTCATGCGCATCTTTTTCTTGTCAATGATGAGCATGGTGTAGGTCTGCGCAGCCGCGTCGATCGCCTCCTGCTGCTCATCACGCTTTTTCTGATTTCTCTTTGCGAAGAAATATAATATGATGGTCACTGCCACGCAGGCGGCCAGAACTATGATCAGTACAATCCATTTCGTATCCACAAATTTCCCTCCTTATGCGGCTGAGCCGGGCTCAATACCTTCGCCCATTGTAGCATCCCCCGTATGAAAATACAAGAAAAAAAGTAGAATCCCTTTCTTTTTAAGGAGAAATGTGCTATGTTAAATCTCAGCGATTCTGCAGACAGAAAGGAAAACGAAAATGAAAAAGAAAATAGCAGTACTTTTGATCTGTTCTGTGTCGGCGATGACGCTCCTCGCCGGATGCGGGCAGGAGGATTCCGGAGATTACGGCAGCAGCGACAGTTCCGTATCGGCGGAGACCGAGACGGATGCGACGGTTACGGCGGATGTTCTCCTGGCGGCCACAGACTATGACGTGACGGAGTATGTGACGCTGATGGACGGCTATATGGAGCTCGCGGTGGAGCTAACCTCCGACTATCAGGTGAGCGATGACGCGGTTCAGACCTATGTGGAGACCTATATGCTTCCCTACTATCCGATGACGGTGGAGACGGACAAGACGACGGTGGAAGATGGCGATACGGTCAATATTGATTATGTCGGAACGCTGGACGGGGAAGAGTTTGATGGCGGGTCGGCTTCCGGTTATGACCTGACAATCGGATCGGATACGTTTATCGACGGATTTGAGGATGGCCTGATCGGTGCGGAGGTCGGCAGTACCGTTGATCTGGATCTGACATTCCCGGAGGATTATTCTTCGGAGGATCTGGCCGGACAGGCTGTGGTCTTTACGGTAACGGTGAACAGCATCGTGGAGGAGCAGGTTCTCACCTATGATGAGATCACGGATGAGTATGTGACCAGTGTCCTCGGCGACTACTATTCCACCGTGGATGAGATGCTGGAGGATGTGGAGGCGTATCTGGAAAGCTCTTATGAGAGCGAGCGGACCTCCACAATCCAGGAGAGCGTGCTGGAGCAGTTGATTGCGGGCTGCACGGTCACATTCCCAGAGGGACTGCTGGAGGAGCGGATCAATTCCGTGATCGAGCAGACAGAGGAAGCGGCAGAGTATTACAGCATGGAGTATGAGGACTATATCGCGACCTACTATTCGTCATATGCCACCACGGCGGAGGAGTTTGAGACCTATGTGAGCGAGACGCTGGAGGAGTCGCTGACACAGGAGCTGATTCTGGAGGCGATTGTGGCGGATCAGCAGATCTCGATTTCAACCTCTGATTTTGCGGATTTTGTGTCCTCCTATGTCAGCTATTATGGGTATGACAGCGAAGAGACATTTTACGAGTCCTACGGCGGTGAGGAGTATGTCATGCTGAGCTATGCGGAGAATCAGGCGCTGACCGGGGTGATGGATGCCGCGACGATTACGGTTGTGGAGTCCTCGGACGAGACGGATGACACGGCGGAGGCAGACAGCGCAGAGGAGACGGATACCACAGAAGAAGCGGCGGAGGATGAGTCGGAGGAGTAAGCGCACCGGCTCTGTGAAAGGCAGATGAATATGGTAAATATCAGAGATTTATATCGGAACCGGGAGGATTATCTCGACACGGAAGTCACAATCGGGGGATGGGTGCGCAGTATCCGGAACTCAAAGACCTTCGGTTTTCTGGTTATCAATGACGGTACTTTTTTTGAACCGTTGCAGGTTGTCTTTGGGGATGGTCTGGACAATTACGACGCGGTGGCGAAGCTGAATGTCGGGGCGGCGGTCATTGTGACCGGACGGCTTGTGCCGACGCCGCAGGCGAAGCAGCCTTTTGAGATTCAGAGTGACGAGGTAATTATCGAGGGCGCCTCCACGCCGGATTACCCTCTGCAGAAAAAACGGCATACGTTTGAGTATCTGCGCAAGGTTTCTCACCTTCGTCCCCGGACCAACACCTTTGAGGCGGTGTTCCGGGTGCGCTCCCTTATCGCTTATGCAATTCACCGGTTTTTTCAGGAGCGGGATTTTGTCTATGTGCACACACCGCTGATTACCGGGAGTGACTGTGAGGGCTCGGGGTAGATGTTCCAGGTGACGACGATGGCT
>JAJQBV010000056.1 GCA_021203115.1 Clostridiales bacterium
GGCAAATCCCATCATCGGGCCGCCGGAGATGATCTTCTTCGGCTGCTCCTTAAAACCGCCCGCCGCTTCCACCAGCTCAGCATAGCTTGTGCCGATGTAGATGGAGTAGTTCGCAGGCTCGGAAATGGCATCGCCCGTGATCGTCACGATCCGGCGCATCAGAGGACGTCCCAGCTTCACCGCGTTGTAGACGGTCACAACCGTATCCGTATTGTCCACGATGCAGCCCGCATCCGCCGGGAGCATGGTGGAGTTGATCGCCCGTCCGGTCGTCGCGTAGATCAGCTGACGCTCGGAACCCTGCGGGTACTTCGTCCGCAGTGCCTTCACCTCGATCTTCGGCTCATCCTTTACCATATCCGTAAACAGCTTAATGCAGTCCGGCTTGTTGTCCTCGATTGCGATGATACCGCGGGCATTGTCAAAGAGGGAGAGAATGATCTTCATTCCGCCCACCAGCTTCTCCGGCTCCTCCAGCATCCTGCGGTAGTCACTCGTCAGATACGGCTCACACTCCGCGCAGTTCGCGATGACATAATCGATTTTATCCGGCTCCTTCGGGGATAACTTCACATGCGTCGGAAATCCGGCGCCGCCCATGCCGACTACACCGGCGACCTTGATCTTCTCCAGAATCTCCTCCTTGGACAGTGTGGAAACATCATCCACTTCCTCGAACTCCACGGACTTGTACTCGCCGTCATTCTCGATGACAATGGAGTTGACCATGTCACCTACCACCACTCTCCGGGGTTCGATCTTTTTCACCTTTCCGGAAACCGTGGCATAGATCGGCGCTGAGACAAACCCACCGGCTTCCGCGATCATCTGACCCGCCAGAACCGTATCTCCGACGGCCACGACAGGCTTTGCGGGTGCACCGATATGCTGCGAGAACTGATATACCAGATCGCCCTTGGGTAAGTATTCGGTGGTCGGCTTATCCTTCGACAGTTCTTTCCCGTCGTAGGGATGCACACCACCTTTAAACGTACATAATCCCATAACCCTTGCCCTTCTTTCATAATTGTAATATTGTTCCAGGCGCACTTTTAAACACACACCAGACTTTCTACCCATTCTAGCACAAAATCCGGCGGATAACGGGTTGTTTTGAAAAAAAAACACAAAAGTCGAAAAAAGTCGGAAAATGGTGTATACTCTTCTTTGTCTGAGACAATATATAAGGAAGGACACCGACCGATGATCCGAAAAAAAGAAACCTTTCCGATAACCGAACTGCCGGCATTTCAGAAAAATTCTCTGACGGAAGACATGCTGTTTTTTGATATTGAGACGACCGGTTTTTCTCCCGCGCAAAACCAGATCTACTGCATCGGCTGCGGATACCGGTCCGGATCCGATATCACGATTGAACTGTTTTTTGCGGAGAATCCTGCGGAGGAAAAGGCGGTGCTGGCATCCTTTTTCGACCTGTTGGCCGCCTGCAAAACCGTGGTCACCTTTAACGGGAACACCTTTGACATTCCCTTTGTGAGAAAACGTGCCGCGCTGTTTTTTCCGGAAAATTCCGGCAAAGCAGACCCGTTCCGGCATGCCTCCCTCATCGACCTCTACCGTGAGGCATCCGGGATGAAGCATCTGCTTGGCCTGTCCTCCTGCCGTCAGAAGGCAATCGAGGCATTCCTCGGCTGTTCGCGTGAGGACCAATATGACGGCGGGCAGCTGATCACGATCTATCATCAGTATGTGTCCTGCCCGGACGCCGGTCTTCTCTCGCTCCTACTCCTCCACAATCTGGAGGATATCCGCGGAATGTTTGACCTTTTCGCCCTGCTCTCCTACCGCCAGCTGTGCGACGGGCAGTTTGAAATCATCGATGCGTTTGAGGAACCGGGCACCGATCATCCCGACAAAAAACCGGAAGACAGCACACGTTCTTATACAGTAAAAATAAAGCCCCGCTTATCGGTTCCGCAGAGGATCCGGATGGTCTCAGACGGAATCAGCATTTTCCTGAACAGCGAGACCGGCCTGATCTCCTTTCCGCTATACCACGGCACCTTAAAGCACTTTTTTCAGGATTACGAAAACTATTATTATCTGCCCGCGGAGGACTATGCCGTCCACAAGAGTGTCGGCGCCTTTGTCGATTCCGCACACCGAAAAAAGGCGACGAAACACACCTGCTATGTAAAAAAGGAATGCGATTATCTCTGCATTCCCCTGCGGTGCGCGGACGGTTTCCTCCGGAGGGAGTATCAGGATCCATGCACCTGCATGGCACTTCCGGCCGATCCCTCCGACCTGTACGCCATTTTATGCCGGTATTTCTCGGGTTTATTCTGACGCAACTCTGTTCTCTCCGACAACATATTATCCGTCTGCTTTATATGGTAAACTCATATATAAACAGCCCCCGCGACATCTCCGTGCAGGGGCTGTGATACTTCATATTCTGTTACGGCAGTACCGCCGTCGACTACTCCTCGTCTGCGGCAGGCTCCTCTGTCTCCGGCTCAACGGCCTCAACCTCTTCCTCAACGACCGGCTCTTCCACCGGAGTCTCCTCAACAACCGGCTCCTCCGCCTGCGCTTCCTCCTCGGCCGCCCGTGCGTCCAGCTCCTCCAGCGGCACATAGGAACCGATGGCCTTCATGCTCAGGCTGATCTTGCGGTCCGCCTCATTGAAGTCCACGATCTTCGCCTCGATCTCCTGACCGATGCGAAGGACATCTGCCGGCTTATCCACATGCTCCCTCGAAATCTGAGAAACATGAAGAAGGGCATCCACACCCGGCGCAATCTCAACAAACGCGCCGAAGTCTGTCATGCGGGCAATCCTTCCGGTAACGATCGTGCCGGGAGCAAACTTCTCCGATGCGTTGTTCCACGGGTTATCCTCCGGGAACTTCACGCTCAGCGCGATCCGGGTATCACGGATATCCTTGATAAACACGCGCACGGTCTGTCCGACCTTATAGATCTTTTTCGGATTATCCACACGTCCCCATGACATCTCGGAGATGTGAAGCAGCCCGTCTGCGCCGCCGAGATCGATAAATGCACCGAAATCGGTAATATTTTTCACAACACCCTCGATTACATCGCCGACCTCGATGCGCTCCAGCAGCTCTGCCTGTTTGCGCTCCTTCTCCTCCACAAGCAGCTGCTTGCGGTTGCCGATGATGCGTCTCCTGCGCGGATTGAACTCGGTCAGGATAAACTTAATCTCCTGATCCTGATACTTGCCCAGGTCTCTCTCGTAGACATCGGAGACAAGGCTCGCCGGGATGAAGATCCGTGTGTCGTCGATCATAACACTCAGACCGCCCTTTAAGACCTGTGTCACCGGGGCGCGAAGCACCTCGCCGTTCTCAAAAGCCTCCTCCAGACGCTTGCTGGTCTTCTCAGCAGCAAGCCGCTTGTATGTAAGGACAACCTGGCCATCGCCGTCATTGACCTTCAGAACCTTTGTGGGAAGCTTGTCCCCCACTGCAACCACAGTGGTCAGATCCACGCTCGAATCATTCGTATATTCGCTGCGGGTGATAATACCGTCTGCCTTGTATCCTATATTAAGAACGA
>JAJQBV010000055.1 GCA_021203115.1 Clostridiales bacterium
GTTGGAGAATAAGCTCTCCGAAAAGTCAGACTTTACTGCGATTTTCTGCGCGAACGACAGCACTGCCATCCGCGTTCTGGAGCTTTTGCATCGGCAGAAAAAAGCTCTCCGGGAATCCATCTCCGTCATCTCCATTGACAATGTGGAAGAGTCGCAGGATACAAAACCTATGCTCACCACCATACATATCCCGCGCAGTGAGATGGCGCACATGGTTTCTCTCCTCTTAGACCGCATAGCCCACGCCCACGAGGAGGCGGTCCGAATCGAATTGCCCTGCCGGCTGATTTTGCGGGACAGTTGTCATAAAGTCAGTCCGCTCTGACGGCCGCCGGTTTCAGCAGGAGAAATCACACTCCCCAAGTGCGCGAAACAGCTCCCCTTCCATATCCGAAATCTGACCGATCGGGATCACCGTCTCATCTGTCAGTATAACGGTGCGTGCATGGTGATCAACCCGTTTTACGGCTCCGGAATGCGTGACATACGCTCCGCCGGATTTCTTCTCATCCGGGACAAAATAAGTGAAGGTGACAACCGGCCGGGTTTCTATATTCTCAACGATCAGCCGGAGTTTCCGGTTCAGACAGGCAGCGGCGTCCTCGCCAAGCTCCTGTCTCTCCTCGGTCAGTCTGGCCGATTCCCGGATCGCTGCGCCATGGCCGGTCAGCGCCGCGAAAGGGGCAAACTGCGCCGCACGGTTTTCCGGCGACATGCGGGGATGGTTCCGCGAAGTCGGATGTGGAAGGTCAATGATGTCATTGTATTCAAAAGTGTGTTGTTCCCTGTCCATTTTCTACGCCCTGTGTCCGCCGATCTGGGAATTGCGGTCTTTCGCCGTCGCCCCCTCCTGAAGACTCATTCCTTTCAGGATGGCGTTTTTCCCGAATTTCTTTTTGATGTCAAGCATTGCCCTTTGCATGCGTTTTTCCCGCTCCATGGCAGCCTCTTCTTCCGCCTGCTGCCGCCTTAACGCTTCGTAGTCCGTAAAAAGATCCATCTGCCGGTATTCTTCCGCGCAGCTTGCCGCACTCTCAGCCACCACACGGTTGGCCGTGATCGTAATCCGTCGGATGAGCAGATTCCTGTCCACAATCCTGTCATACAGCTCCATCGCCGCATCGGTGATCTGCATCGTGGAGGAGGTCTGCTTTTTCAGATTCGCCGTCCCGTGCGCGTGTTTCGGAACCCTGCGCCCGTAACGATCTATGGTGACCGCGCCCTTATATTTTCTGCGCCGGTCCGGGTCGGTCAGGTTTTCGACATCATATCCGATTGTCAGCACAATCTGATCGGTGACCATCCCCTGATCCACCAGATCAAGCGTCATCAGCTCGGCCATTTCCCGCACAACCAGTTTCGCCTTTTCAAAATCGTAGGGGTTCTGGAGTACCTGACCGGAACAGATGCTGTTCGTCTCCGGCTTGTAGGCCTTGATCTGCTCCATCGTACAGGGCTCATACCCCCACGCGTGATCGATCAGCAGTTCCGCGTTGACCCCAAACAGTTTGTAAAGCAGTTCTTCGTTATAATATTCCTCCGGCTTTCCGATGGAACACCTCGCGATATCGCCCATCGTGTAAAGGCCGTTTTGTTCCAGTTTCCGGGCATATCCTTTCCCGACCCGCCAGAAATCGGTGAGCGGCCTGTGGCTCCACAGCAACCTGCGGTAAGACATTTCATCCAGCTCGGCGATGCGCACGCCGTCCCGGTCCGGCTCAATATGCTTTGCCACAATATCCATCGCGATTTTGCAGAGATAAAGGTTCGTGCCGATTCCCGCGGTGGCGGTGATCCCGGTCGTCTGCAAAACATCCTGTATCATCGTCATCGCAAGCTCCCGCGCGGTCATACCGTAAGTGGCGAGGTAGTGCGTCACATCCATGAGAACCTCATCGATGGAATAGGTGTGAATGTCCTCCGGCGCAATATATTTCAGATAAATATTGTAAACCCTTGTGCTGTACTCTACATAATATGCCATGCGGGGCGGGGCGACAATGTAATCGATCGCAAGCGACGGGTCTTCCCGCAGCTTCACGCTGTCATCCGACGCTCCGGAGAATACTCCGCCCGGCGCGTTTTGTCTGCGGGCGGCGTTTGCCTCATTTACCTTCTGAATGACCTCAAACAATCGCGGACGGCCGGGTATTCCGCAACTCTTGAGGGATGGGGACACCGCAAGGCAAATCGTCTTCGCCGTCCGGCTCTCGTCCGCAACCACAAGATTGGTCGTCAGGGGATCCCGTTTTCGCTCTCTGCACTCTACCGAGGCATAGAAGGATTTCAGGTCGATCGCTATATACGTTCTGTTTTCTGACATGATCCGCCTCCCCTCCTATTCTGTGCAGATTTTCGTTTTACATCCCCATGCGCGGCCCTCGCGGTCGCGGTCAGGCTGTTCACACGATTCCCCGGCGTGTCAATGATTTTCTTTTTTGTCCATCTCACAGAGAATGGACTCTCCTTTTTTCAAAGAGAGCGGAAGTACAATCGATCCGAATGACAGCCGTTTCAGATAAATAACCTCCCGGCCCACCGCATGAAACATCCTTTTTACCTGATGATAACGGCCCTCCTGAATCGTCAGTAAAACCGCCTGCCCGGAAGTCAGACCGTCTTTGTATTCCTCCGGCAAATACTTCAATTCCGGATTGGCTACATCGCAAATCACAAGCTTCGCCGGGAGGGTCGGCGCGTCATCGCCGATCTCCACCCCCTCCGAAAAAAGAATGATCCATCCGTCCTCCGCCGGCCGGTCGAGCACCGCGAGATACGTTTTATCCACATGGCTGCGCGGGGAAAGCATGCGATGCGCCATCGCGCCGTCGTTCGTAATCAGGATCACCCCCTCCGTATCCTTGTCTAAGCGGCCGACCGGGAACAGATCCCTTCCCTGCGGCACAAGCTCCATCACAGTGGGAAAGCGGTTATCCTTTACGGCACAGACATAGCCTGCCGGTTTGTGCAGCAGATAGGTTACATTGCCCCGCCGGGTCACAACCTTGCCGCCCACGGCAACCTCATCCGTGTCCGGATTCACTTTCATCTCCGGTTTCGCAGCATAGATGCCGTTAATAGTAACCGATTTTTTCTTTATGATGCTTTTTACTTCGCTTCGCGTGCCAACGCCCGCGTCTGCCAGAAATTTATCTAAGCGGGTCTGCATGAATCCTCCTCCGCAATATGGCGTTCTGTATATGCTATATTGTGCTGATCCAACCACTTCTTCGCTTTCTGACAGGTTGAACATTTTGGGTAACAAATAAAAAGCATGGTTTTTCCTCCTCATAGAATCACCCCCGCTCATGCGGGGAACACAACGCGCTATTGTTGTTCGCATTACCGTTGTTGGGATCATCCCCGCTCACGCGGGGAACATTCCTTTGTCTCATACACATCCTGTTCAACGGTAGGATCACCCCCGCTCACGCGGGGAACACTCTTGCCATAATAATAGGCCTCCTATGATATAGATTTTATCATAGAAGACCTGTTATTGATACTTTTACAGACTTTTTTTCATTTCAATGCCTCCTAGCCCCTAC
>JAJQBV010000197.1 GCA_021203115.1 Clostridiales bacterium
GAGTACATGAAGGAGCGGATCGGTCAGACCTTCGAGGGCGTGATCTCCGGCATCACCAAATACGGCCTCTATGTGGAGCTCCCGAACACCGTTGAGGGACTTGTGCATGTCACAAGCCTGACCGACGACTATTATAATTATATCGAGGACAGCTACGAGATGGTCGGCGAGCACACCGGCCGGACATACCGGCTCGGGCAGACCGTGACCATCTGCGTGACCGGGGCAGATCGATTGATGCGGACGATAGATTTTATTTTGACTTAGGCGGTATTGAAATATGGGAAAAGACACGATAAAATTGATTGCGAACAACAAAAAAGCCTACCACGATTATTTTATCGAGGAGACCTACGAGGCCGGGATCGCCCTCCACGGAACAGAGGTCAAGTCCGTCCGGATGGGCAAGTGCAGCGTGAAGGAATCCTTTATCCGGATCGAGCACGGTGAGGTGATCGCCTACGGCCTGCATATCAGCCCCTACGAGAAGGGAAACATTTTCAACCGGGATCCGATGCGGCCGAAAAAGCTTCTCCTCCACCGGCACGAGATCAACAAGATTGCCGGAAAGATCAAGGAGAAGGGCTACACGCTGGTGCCGCTGAAGGTTTACCTGAAGGGCAGCCTGATCAAGGTGGAGATCGGCCTGGCGCGGGGCAAAAAGCTCTATGACAAGCGGCAGACCCTTGCAAAAAAGGACATGCAGCGCGAGGCGGAGAGAGAGTACAAACAGCGTTTTTAATAAGGAGGACAGTGAGATGAATAACAGCAGACTGACGCAGTTGCGCGCGGAAATGAAGCAGCGCGGGATCGACGCGTATGTGGTGCCGACCGCGGATTTTCATGAATCGGAGTATGTGGGAGAGTATTTCCGGGCGAGAGAGTTTCTGACCGGATTTACCGGATCCGCGGGCACCGCCGTGGTGACGGCGGACAAGGCGGGACTCTGGACGGACGGACGGTATTTTATCCAGGCGGCGGCGCAGCTTGCCGATTCCGGATTCGAGCTGTATAAAATGGGCGAGGAGGGCGTGCCGGAGATTCCGAAGTTTCTGGAGGACGAGCTCCCGCAGGGCGGCGTTCTGGGCTTTGACGGGCGTGTGGTCAACTGCAAGCTGGCCGAAAAGTTTGAGAAGGCGGCGGAGAAAAAGAACGGCAGCCTGTATGTGACAGAGGATCTGGTGGATCAGATCTGGACCGGCCGTCCGGCGATGGCCTGCACGAAAACATGGATTCTGACCGAGGAGTACAGCGGCGAATCCACTGTATCCAAGTTAAACCGGATCCGGGAGAAGATGGCCGGGGAGAAGGCGGATTACCACATTGTCGCCTCCCTCTATGACATCGCGTGGATCTTAAACCTCCGCGCGGACGATATCGAGAATGTTCCGGTATTTCTTTCCTTCCTGTTGATTGAGAAGGAGACGGCGACCCTGTTTATCCAGCCGGAGGCGGTGGATGAGACCGTGACGGCGTATCTTGCGGACTGCGGCGTGACCGTTGATTCCTATTGGAATGTCTATGACGCGGTGACGAAGCTGCCGGGGGATGCCGCCCTTCTGATGAACCGGAAGGTTGTGAATTACCGCATGGCCTCCGCTCTGCCGGAGCGTATGACGGTGGTTGACAGGGACGACCCTTCGGAGCTGATGAAGGCGGTGAAAAATGAGACCGAGCTCGCCAACACCCGCAAGGCACATTTGAGGGACGGCGTCGCCATGACGAAGTTCATGTACTGGCTGAAGACGAATGTCGGGAAGATTCCCATGGATGAGTACAGCGTGGGCTGCTATCTGGACAGCCTTCGCGCACAGCAGGAGCATTTTCTCGACCTGAGCTTTGCGGATATCTGCGCCTACGGGCCGAACGCGGCGATGATGCACTATGAGGCTACGGCTGAGGAGAAGTCGGAGCTTCGCCCGGAGGGGATGCTACTGGTGGATTCCGGCGGACATTATCTGGAGGGGACGACGGACATCACCCGGACCTTTGTACTGGGACCGATTACGCCGAAGATGCGCCTCCACTATACGACGGTGCTCCGCTGCAATCTGGCGCTGGCGCATGTGAAGTTTCTCTATGGCTGCGGCGGCCTGTCCATGGATGTGGTCTGCCGGGGACCGCTGTGGGAGATGGGGCTGGATTACCGCTGCGGCACCGGGCACGGCGTGGGGCATATCCTGAATGTTCACGAGGGTCCGAACGGCTTCCGCTACAAGATCGTTCCGGAGCGCAACGACAGCGGCCGCTTGGCGGCGGGCATGATCACCACGGATGAGCCGGGAGTTTATCTGGAGGGGGAGTACGGCATCCGCATCGAGAATGAGCTGATCTGTGTGAAGGATGAGAAAAACGAGTACGGCCAGTTCATGAAGTTTGAGAATATTACCTACTGCCCGATTGATCTGGACGGCGTTGACCCGGAGCTGATGTCGGCGCGGGAGAAACAGCAGCTGAACGATTATCATAAGACGGTTTACGAGAAGATCGCGCCGTTCCTGACCGATGAGGAGCGGGCGTGGCTTAAGGTATACACCAGAGCGATCTGAAACGGCATAAAATGTACGGCGAAATGGAGTAGGATATGAAAAAATTAGTTCTGATCGATGGCCACAGTATTTTAAACCGGGCGTTTTTCGGCATCCCGGACCTCACAAACTCCGAGGGACTGCACACGAACGCAGTCTACGGTTTTTTAAATATCATGTTCAAAATTCTGGACGAGGAGAAACCGGACTATCTGACTGTGGCGTTTGACCGGAGCGAGCCGACATTCCGCCATGAAATGTATGCGGCCTACAAGGGCACCCGGAGGCCGATGGCAGAGGAGCTGCGCCAGCAGGTTCCGGTGATCAAGGACGTCCTGCACGCCATGCAGATTGTCACGTTGGAGAAGGCGGGCTACGAGGCGGATGATATTCTCGGCACGCTGGCCGGACGCGCGGAGCGCGGGGGGATGGAGGTCAGCATCATTTCCGGAGACCGGGATCTTTTGCAGCTGGCGACGGATCGGGTGAAGATCCGCATTCCGAAGACGAAAAAGACCGGAACTGAGATCGAGGATTACAACGCAAAGGATGTCGTCGAGCGGTATCAGGTTACGCCGAAGGAGTTTATCGATGTCAAGGCGCTGATGGGAGACAGCTCGGACAACATTCCGGGTGTGCCGGGCATCGGCGAGAAGGGCGCGATGAACATTATCGCGAAATACGGCAGCATCGAAAATGCCTATGCCCATGTGGACGAGATTACGCCGAAGCGGGCGCAGTCTGCGCTGGCGGAGCACTATGACATGGCACAGCTGAGCAAAGAGCTGGCGACCATTGAGACGAATGCGCCGGTCGATTACGCGTTTGAGGCGGCGGCTGTGGGCGATTTTTACACGGAGGAGGCTTACCGCTGGTTTAAGCGGCTGGAGTTTAAGCAGATGCTGCTCCGCTTTGAAAACCGCCCGGAGGAGAACAATTCAGTGGAGGACTCGTTCCGGATTCTCACGGACCGCGCGGAGGCGGAGCGGTTTTTTGCGGATTTTTCCGCGGAGCGGGCGGCAGTAGCGCTTCTGGAGGATGGACAATATCTGGTGGCCGCACCGGAGGCATATCGCCTCTACGGCGTGGCGGTCGCTTTTCAGCGCCCGGCCGGAGAGGGTGTCGGGGAAAGCGGTGCGGATGTAGTCTGTATCCCCTGCACACAGGAGTTGCCGGTCGATGACCTGAATGGAAATTTACAGCGCCTTTGCGATTCCTGCGGGACGATTCTCACGCCGGACGCGAAAGCACTTCTGAAGCATGTCAGTTTATCCGGGGAGCGGCAGATGACGGATACGAGCCTGGCTGCGTACCTTTTAAATCCTCTGAAAAATGAATACGCTTACGATGATATCGCAAAGGATTATCTCGGACAGATGATTCCCGCGCGGGCGGATCTCCTTGGGAAATTAAAGCCGCAGAAGGCGGCGCAGGAAAAGCCGGAGGCGCTGGCGAAGATGGCCTGCTACATGGCGTGGACCGCGCTGTGCGCGGCGGAGCCGCTGATGCAGGCGCTCGCGGATGCCGGGATGGAAAGCCTGTACCGCGAGGTGGAGCTGCCGTTGGTCTGTGTTCTGGATTCCATGGAGAAGGAGGGCGTCTGCGTGGACGGCGGGGCGCTTCATGACTACGGGGAGCAGCTCGTGGGGCGAATCGCCGAGCTGGAGCAGAGTATCTACGAGGAGGCGGGGGAGGTTTTTAACATCAACTCTCCGAAGCAGCTGGGCGTGATTTTGTTTGAAAAGCTGCACCTGCCGAACGGGAAAAAGACGAAGACCGGTTATTCCACGGCGGCGGATGTGCTGGAAAAGCTGGCGCCGGAGTATCCGATCGTCTCGGAGATTTTAGAGTACCGTCAGCTGACAAAATTAAAATCGACCTATGCCGAGGGGCTTGGCGCCTGCATCGCGGCGGACGGGCGGATCCATACGACGTTTAATCAGACCATCACGGCGACGGGGCGTTTGAGCAGCACGGAGCCGAACCTGCAGAACATTCCTATCCGCATGGAGCAGGGGCGGCTGATCCGCAAGGTTTTTATCCCGAAGGAGGGATATGTTTTTCTCGATGCGGACTACTCCCAGATCGAGCTGCGCGTGCTGGCGCACATGTCGGAGGATCAGAACCTGATCGAGGCGTATCGCCACGCGGAGGATATTCACCGGATCACGGCATCGCAGGTTTTCCATACGCCGGTGGACGAGGTGACGCCCCTGCAGCGGCGCAACGCCAAGGCGGTGAACTTCGGCATTGTCTACGGCATCAGTTCCTTCGGGCTGAGTCAGGACCTGAGCATTTCCCGCAAAGAGGCGGAGGAGTATATTAAAAATTATTTTGCGACGTTTCCCGGCATCAAGCGTTTTCTTGACCGGATGGTGGAGGATGCAAAGGAGAAGGGCTACGCCGTGACCATGTTCGGGCGGCGGCGGCCGGTGCCGGAGCTTTCCTCCGGAAACTTTATGCAGCGGCAGTTCGGGGAGCGGATCGCGATGAATTCTCCCATCCAGGGGACGGCGGCGGACATCATCAAGATTGCGATGATACGGGTGTATCGGAGGCTGGAGTCGGAGGGCTTAAAGTCCCGGCTGATTCTTCAGGTGCACGATGAGCTGCTGGTCGAGACGGCGTCGGATGAGGTCGAACAGGTGAAGGCGATCCTCTCGGAGGAGATGCGCAATGCGGCGGAGCTCTCCGTGGATCTGGAGGTGGATATGAACGCCGGGGAAAACTGGTTCGAGGCGCACTAAACCGTGTTTCGAATCAATCACAGGTGAATGACAGGGGAGAGCATATGCTTTTTATCGGAATCACCGGCGGAGTCGGAGCCGGAAAATCAGCCATTCTCAACTATATGAGAGAAAATTATCACTGCAGGGTCATGCTGGCGGACGAGATCGCCCATGACCTGATGGAGCCGGGGAGCGCCTGCCATGAAACGCTTCGGATCTTGTTCGGCGCGGATGATGTCTGGGAGGCTGACGGGCGGTTTGACCGTGCAAAGTTGGCGGCGGTTCTTTTTTCGGACGAGAAAAAGCGCACGGCCTTAAACGGGATTGTCCATCCCGCGGTGAAGGAATACGTGATCGGGCAGTATCAGGCGGAGAAGGAGCGGGGAGAACTGTATTTTCTTGTCCTGGAGGCCGCACTTCTGATCGAGGAAAATTATGATGCGGTCTGTGATGAGCTGTGGTATATTTATACCTCGGAGGAGAACCGCAGGAAGCGGCTGAAGGAAAACCGCGGTTATTCGGACGCGAAGGTCGACGGCATTTTTGCAAGCCAGCTCTCCGAGGCGGTTTTTCGCGCACACTGCGCGGAGGAGATCGATAACAACGGGACGCCGGAGGAGTCGTTTCGGCAGATTGATGCGATTCTGAAAAAACATTTACCGATATAGACGAAGGAAGATACAAAGAATTATGGAACTATGCAGCATAGCCAGCGGCAGCAGCGGGAACTGTATCTATGCGGGGACGGAGGACTGCCGCCTGTTGATCGATGCCGGAATCAGCGGCAAACGCATTGAGGCCGGCTTAAATGAGATCGGCTTAAAGACAGCGGAGATGGACGGCATTCTCATCACGCATGAGCACGCGGATCATATCAAAAGTCTGGGCGTCCTTGCCCGCAAGTACGGTCTGCCCATGTACGGGACGCGGGGAACCGTCGACTATATTTTGCAGAACCACGCGATCGGAGATGTGGATGAGGCGCTGTTCCGGACCGTGCAGCCGGAGGTGCCGTTTCGCATCGGCGATATGACGATCACGCCGGTTTCCACCTCCCACGATGCGGCGAAGCCCGTGGCCTACATCATGCGGAAAGACCAGAAATCGATGGCCGTTATCACTGATCTCGGAAAATATGACGAGAATATTGTGGACAGACTGCAGGGATTGGATGTATTATTGTTGGAGGCAAACCACGATGTACATATGCTGGAGGTCGGGGTTTATCCCTATTATCTGAAGCAGCGCATTCTCGGCGAGAAGGGACATCTCTCCAATGAGCTTTCCGGGCAGCTGCTGAGTCAGGTCCTCCACGACCGATTCAAAAAAGTGGTGCTGGGGCATTTGAGCAAAGAAAATAATTATCCGCAGTTGGCCTATGAGAGCGTGAAGGCGGAGATTACGCTGGCGGACAACCCCTACAAGGGGTCGGATTTCCCCATCGAGGTGGCGAAGCGGGACGAGGTGTCCGAATTGATTATATTCTAAAGTTACTGAGCTTGAGAAATGTGAGGCAGATGCGGAGGGCACCAGCGGTATATTTTCAAAGCAACTTTTGTAGGAGCGCTTTTAGCTGAGACGAAATCCAGCGCTTACGAAGACTTAGGCGCGAAGGCTTTCCTGAGCGTCTTAGTCGCAGTTAGCGATTAGTTTGTCGAAGCGTTGCCCCGGTTGCGTGAAAATATACCGCTGGTACCCGACGCATCCTACAATTACCAGAATAAGGAGAAAAGTATGATGGAGAAGACAGCAGGGAAAACGGTGATCACGGTGGTCGGCAAGGACACGGTGGGCATTATCGCGAAGATCTGTACCTATCTGGCGGAGAACCACATCAATGTCATGGATATCTCCCAGACGATCGTGCAGGATTATTTCAATATGATGATGATCGCGGATTTGAATACATCGGAGAAGCCCTTTGACGAGGTCTCCGCTGAGCTGGATGCGGTCGGACAGGAGATCGGGGTCGTCATTCGCTGTCAGCGGGAGGAGATATTCGACGTGATGCACCGGATATGATGATACAAGGGGACAGAAGTCATAAAGCAGATGCTTGCATCTGATTTTATGACTTGGGGACCCGCAAAAACATGAGGAAGGAGCAAATTTGACTGTATCAGTCAAATTTAGCGAATTTCGAATGTTTCTAGGATTGCGGGAGTGTGTAACACGGAGCAATCCGTAGTATCATTATAAATATAAAAAAGGAGTACATTCATGATAAACATAAATGAGGTCATCGAGACAAACCGGATGATCAGCCAGATGAATCTGGATGTCCGCACGATCACTCTGGGCATCAGCCTTTTGGACTGCATTGATTCCGATCTGGAGAAGCTGAACCGGAATATCTATGAGAAGATTACCACGGTGGCGAAGGATCTGGTCTACACCGGGCAGGAGATTGAAAAAAGGTACGGGATTCCGATCGTGAACAAGCGGATCTCCGTGACGCCGATTGCCCTGATCGGCGCGGCAGCCTGCAAATCCACCGCGGATTATGTGGAGATTGCGCGGACGCTGGACCGGGCGGCGCACACGGTGGGTGTGAACTTTATCGGCGGTTTTTCCGCGCTGGTGTCCAAGGGGATGACAAAAAGCGATGAGCTTCTGATCCGTTCCATCCCGGAGGCGCTCTCCGCTACGGAGCGCATCTGCAGCTCGGTCAATCTGGGTTCGACAAAGACCGGCATCAACATGGACGCGGTGCGCCTTATGGGCGAGATCGTAAAGGAGACGGCGGAGTATACGAAGGCGGACGATTCCATCGGCTGTGCAAAGCTGGTGGTCTTCTGCAATGCGCCGGATGACAATCCCTTTATGTCAGGCGCGTTCCACGGTGTGACGGAGGCGGACGCGGTCATCAATGTGGGCGTCAGCGGTCCGGGCGTGGTAAAGCGCGCGATCGAGGCAGCCCGCGGGGAGAACTTTGAGGTACTCTGCGAGACGATCAAAAAGACCGCGTTCAAGATTACCCGTGTGGGACAGCTGGTAGCGAAAGAAGCCTCTCAGATGCTGGGGATTCCCTTCGGCATCATTGATCTGTCTCTGGCACCGACCCCCGCGGTGGGCGACAGCGTGGCGGAGATTCTGGAGGAGATCGGTCTGGAGCGCGCGGGCGCGCCCGGCACGACGGCGGCGCTTGCCATGTTGAACGACCAGGTGAAAAAGGGCGGGATCATGGCCTCCTCCTATGTGGGAGGACTGAGCGGCGCATTTATCCCGGTCAGCGAGGATCAGGGCATGATCGATGCGGTGCAGGAGGGTGCCCTGACGCTGGAAAAGCTGGAGGCGATGACCTGTGTCTGCTCCGTGGGCCTGGACATGATCGCGATTCCCGGAGATACACCTGCAACGACCATCTCCGGCATCATCGCGGACGAAATGGCCATCGGCATGGTCAACCAGAAGACGACGGCGGTGCGTCTGATTCCGGTGATCGGAAAGGGCGTCGGGGAGCAGGCCGAGTTCGGCGGGCTTCTGGGCTATGCGCCGATCATCCCGGTCAACCGGTTTTCCTGCGAGACCTTTGTCAGCCGCGGCGGGCGGATTCCCGCGCCGGTACACAGCTTTAAGAATTAGAAATCACACATACATACAGAGGAGGACATTATTATGGAGATGAAATCAATCGCCGCACAGCTTTCGGCCAATGCTTACCCCGGCAGGGGCATCATTCTCGGTCTGACACCGGACGGCACAAAGGCAGTCGCCGCTTACTTTATCATGGGCAGAAGCGCCAACAGCCGCAACCGCATCTTTGTGACAGAGGGAGAGGGCATCCGCACACAGGCATTTGATCCGTCGAAGATGGAGGATCCCAGTCTGGTCATCTACGCGCCGGTTCGCGTTCTCGGCAACAAGACGATCGTCACAAACGGCGACCAGACGGACACGATCTTTGACTTCATGGACAAGCAGATGACATTTGAACAGTCCCTGCGCGGCCGCGACTTCGAGCCGGACGGGCCGAACTACACGCCCCGTATCTCCGGCATCCTCCATGTGGAGAGCGGCAGCTACAGCTACGCTATGTCCATCTTAAAGAGCAACAACGGCAACCCCGCCGCCTGCAACCGCTACACCTTCGCCTACTCCACACCCATCACGGGGGAGGCACGCTTCATCCACACCTACATGGGCGACGGCAACCCGCTGCCCAGCTTCGAGGGCGAGCCCGAACTCGTCGATGTGCTCGACGACATCGACGCCTATACCGACCTCCTGTGGACGAACCTGAATGAAGAAAACAAGGTATCTCTGTTTGTACGTTACATTAATATAGCCGATGGTACGTATGAGACGAGAATTGTAAATAAAAACCAGTAAATGGAAACGAAAACGTAGGAAATTGTGAAATGGGAGATCCATTAACTTGAGATATGCGAAGAGAAAACAATTTCCGGATCACTTACAAAAAGGAGAAATCATATTATGAACGAACTCGAACTGAAATACGGCTGCAACCCCAACCAGAAGCCGTCCCGCATTTTCATGGCAAACGGCGGCGACCTCCCCATCAAAGTCCTCTGCGGCAGACCGGGCTACATCAACCTCCTCGACGCCTTCAACGGCTGGCAGCTGGTTCGCGAGCTGAAGGCAGCCACCGGACTCCCGGCGGCGACTTCCTTCAAGCATGTTTCCCCGGCCGGCGCGGCGGTGGGGCTTCCGTTGACGGATATAGAGAAAAAGATCTACTGGGTAGGAGAGGACAAGGGTGAGATGTCCGCACTGGCCTGTGCCTATGCCCGCGCGAGAGGAGCGGACCGCATGTCCTCCTTCGGGGATTTCATCTCCCTCTCGGATGTCTGCGACAAGGACACCGCGCTCCTCATCAAGCCGGAGGTTTCCGACGGCGTTATCGCGCCCGGCTACACGGAGGAGGCGCTCGCCATCCTGACATCGAAAAAGAAAGAAAATTACAACGTGATCCAGATCGATCCGGAGTATGTGCCGGAGGCGATCGAGCGCAAACAGGTTTTCGGCGTCACGTTTGAGCAGGGACGCAACGAGCTGAAGATCGACCGCGATTTTCTCGGCAATGTCGTGACGGAGAACAAAGAGATTCCGGATTCCGCGAAGATTGACTTGATCATCGCGCTCATCACGCTGAAATACACGCAGTCCAACTCGGTCTGCTATGCGAAGGGCGGACAGGCCATCGGCATCGGCGCTGGGCAGCAGTCCCGGATCCACTGCACGAGACTCGCGGGCCAGAAGGCGGACAACTGGTATCTGCGGCAGGCACCCCAGGTTCTGAATCTTCCGTTTAAGGAGGGAATCAAGCGGGCGGACCGCGACAACGCGATCGACCTCTACATCGGCGAGGAATATATGGATGTCCTTGCGGACGGCGCGTGGGAGAAGATTTTTACGGAGAAACCGCCGGTATTCACTGCGGAGGTGAAAAAGGCATGGCTTGCCGGCAACACGGATGTCGCGCTGGGCAGCGACGCGTTCTTCCCCTTCGGCGACAACATTGAGCGCGCGAGAAAGAGCGGCGTGAAATACATCGCGGAGCCGGGCGGATCCATCCGCGACGACAACGTGATCGAGACCTGCAACAAGTACGGGATGGCGATGTGCTTTACGGGAATTCGTCTGTTCCACCACTAAAAAATGCACAATTTTTTCGACAGAAACTGTGCAATTTCTCTAAAATGACGAATTTAGAAAAATTTTAGATTTTTCATTGACATTTCATTTTGAGAGGACTATGATACAACCATCAAAGGCAAGGGTGCTGAGAAGATTTTACTTCCGGTGCCTTTTTCTTTTGTATGGCACAATGGCGTGTTACCTGCTTTGCTGGCGGCAGGTGGCGCGCCTTTTTTGTTTTTAAGATTGTGCCAGACTCAATTCAAAGAATGATTGGTTCCGGAAAGCCGGAACCGGCAAGGAGGGAAAAATGAGTCAGGAAATTATGACATTTGTAAGCGACAACGTATTTGGCGTATGGTTTTTGATCGGCGCCGCGCTGGTGTTCTGGATGCAGGCGGGCTTCGCGATGGTGGAGGCCGGTTTCACGAGAGCCAAGAATACCGGTAACATATTGATGAAAAACCTGATGGACTTCTGCATCGGCACGATCATGTTTATCCTCATCGGTTTTTCGCTTTTGCTCGGCGAGGATATGCTCGGTTTCATCGGAAAGCCCGGCTTTGATATCTTCACGGCATACGCAGACTTCAGCTTTTCGGATTTTGTATTTAACCTGGTGTTCTGCGCGACCACCGCGACGATCGTATCCGGCGCGATGGCTGAGCGGACAAAATTCTTATCCTACTGTGTGTACTCCGCTGTGATCTCCGGCCTGATCTACCCGATCGAGGCACATTGGATTTGGGGCGGCGGCTGGCTGGCGCAGCTCGGCTTCCATGATTTTGCCGGATCCTGTGCGATTCACATGGTCGGCGGTATCTGTGCCCTGATCGGCGCGTGGATGCTCGGTCCCCGTATCGGAAAGTTTACAAAAGACAAGAGCGGAAAGATCACAAAGGTCAACGCGATTCCCGGTCACAATCTGGCGCTTGGCTGTCTTGGCTGCTTCATCCTCTGGCTCGGCTGGTACGGATTTAACGGCGCGGCGGCTACATCCGTGGAGCAGATGGGTTCCATTTTCCTTACAACAACGGTCGCTCCTGCGACAGCGACGGTCGTGTGCATGATCTTTACATGGTTAAAGTACGGCAAGCCCGATGTCTCCATGTGCCTGAACGCCTCCCTGGCCGGTCTGGTCGCCATCACGGCACCCTGCGATGTGACAGACTGCGCGGGTGCTCTGGTCATCGGCGGTGTGGCAGGTCTCCTGGTGGTCTTCGGTGTCTGGCGGCTGGACTACAAGCTCCACATCGATGCTCCGGTCGGCGCGGGTGCCGGCCACATGATGAACGGTATCTGGGGAACCATCGCGGTCGGCCTGTTTGCAACACCTTCCGCACCGGGATACTCCATTGCGGATAAAAACGGGACACAACTGGTCGGCCTGTTTTACGGCGGCGGCGTAAAGCTGCTGGGACTTCAGTTCCTCGGTTTCATTTCCGTAGCGGCGTGGGCAGCGGTCGCGATTGTGATCACTTTCCTTGTAATCAAAGTTATTTTCGGTCTCCGTGTATCGGCGGAGGAGGAGATTACCGGTCTGGATCAGACCGAACATGGTCTGGCGAGTGCGTATGCGGACTTCGCGCTGACCTCCAGCATCAACAACTTCTCCTCACATATTCCGGTTGAGCTTCCGGAGAATGCGGTTCCGATGGATGAGGCCGTTCCGGTACAGCTTCGCACACCGGATCCCTCGGTGGCGACGGCAAGCGATGTGAGCATCACGAAGATCACGATTTTTGCAAAACAGAGCCGCTTCGATGCCCTGAACGAGGCACTGTCCCAGATCGGCATCACCGGCGTGACCGTGACCAATGTTCTGGGCTGCGGCGCGCAGCGCGGCAGAACAAGCACCTACCGTGGCGTTCCGATGGAGATGAACCTTCTGCCGAAGATTCAGGTGGATATCGTGGTCAGCAAGGTATCCCCGCGGTTGGTCATCGAGACCGCAAAGAAAGCGCTCTACACCGGCCATGCAGGCGACGGCAAGATCTTCGTATACAATGTGGAAAATGCGATCAAGATCAGCACCGGAGCCGAGGGCTACGACGCGCTTCAGGATTAGGCCATTCTTTTATCCCTATTATAATTTTAATACTTACTGTCATGCAGCGCCCGGGATTTCCGGGCGCTGTATCTTTTTGAATTATTCTCTCAAATTATTCTCTCAAACAAAAGCGGATGAAAAAATTATTTCGGCGCATACTACCTGAGTAGATGTAGAAAGGAGATTTTTTGTATGACTCAGTTAGATTGTACCGTGACGAGCTGTCTGTATAACCACGACTGTCTTTGCGCCAAGGGCAACATCACGATCGGGGGCCGGGACGCCACCAAGTCCGGTGAGACCTGCTGTGAGAGCTTTCGGGAACGCGGAACCAACACCCTGAATTGGGTCGGACAGACGGATCCGGCCGTGGAGATCGACTGCGAAACCTGCGACTGCGTCCACAATGAGGACTGCAAATGCGCGGCGACACACATCGGCATCGGCGGCGGCAGCAGCGCCTGTCAGTGCCGGGAGACCGAGTGTGAGGATTTTCGCTGCAGATAAACGGCCGGTTCCATAGAACGCAGGGACGGTGACGGTGTGGAAGATACAAAAGAAGCGCTGCTTCGCCGGATTGAGGAGAAACGGATGCGCCTGAACGCGGCGGCGGAGAGGGGGCTGGATCATCCGGAGCTGCTCATCCGGAGCGAGAAGATCGATGCGCTTGTGGCACAATATTATCAGATTCTCAAAGCAATAGAAAGTTCGGATTTTTCTCTGTAAAAAATCGGAACTTTCTATTGCTTTTTGCACGGGAATGGATTATGATGGGTATGCAGGTGGCGCAAAGTGGTAAAAAAGTGGCGTCAGGGGGTGAAAAGTGGATAATGTTGATAACATTGTTGATAACTTTTCCTTTTCCATACCCTTCCCCACAGGCTTCGATTCTTACCAGGGAAGAAGGTGTTTTTGATGTTCAAGGGCGAGTATAGTCATTCAGTGGATGCCAAGGGCAGGATTATCATGCCGGCGAAGTACCGCGAGATCCTCGGCGAGGAGTTCGTGGTGACGAAGGGTCTGGATGGCTGTCTTTTTGTCTACCCGAATGAGGAGTGGGAGAACATCGAAAACAAATTTAAAGAGCTTCCCCATGCCACGAAGGAGGCCAGACGGTTTTCCCGTTTCTTCTTCGCGGGCGCCGCGGACTGTGAAGTGGACAAGCAGGGGCGGGTGCTGATCCCCTCTGTCCTGCGCGAGTTTGCCGGCCTTGAAAAGGAGGTCGTCCTGGTTGGCGTTCTGAACCGGATTGAGATCTGGAGCAAGGAGCGGTGGCAGGAAAATGAGATTGATGATATGGAAGAGATCGCCGAGCACATGGCGGATCTGGGATTGACAATATAATGAACTTCTCACACACTTCAGTACTTTTACATGAGACCGTGGACATGCTGGTCACGGACCCGGAGGGAGTTTACGCGGACGGCACGCTGGGCGGCGGCGGACACAGCTTTGAGATTTGCCGGCGGCTTAACGGAGACGGGAGGCTGGTCGGGTTTGATCAGGACGCGGACGCGGTGTGCGCGGCGTCGGAGCGGCTTGCGCCCTTTGCGGACCGGGTGCGGATTGTCCATGGAAATTATAGTGAGATGACAGCTTGTATGAAGGAAATGGGGGAACCGGCGGCAGACGGGATCCTCCTTGATCTGGGGGTTTCCTCCTATCAGCTGGACGAGCCTTCCCGCGGGTTTTCTTATCGGGAAGAGGATGCTCCTCTGGATATGCGCATGGATCAGCGCCAGAGCAGGACGGCGAGAGATATTCTGGCGGAGTACAGTGAGCCGGAGCTGTACCGCATGATACGGGATTACGGGGAGGAACGCTACGCGAAAAACATTGCCCGGCAGATCGTCAGGGCGAGGGAGAAAAGCCCTGTCGAGACAACGGGGCAGTTAAACGAGATCATCCGGGCAGCAATTCCCGCGAAGGCGCGTGCCACCGGCGGGCACCCGTCGAAGCGGACCTACCAGGCGCTCCGCATCGAGCTGAATCGGGAGCTGGAGGTTCTGGATGACTCGCTGGACGGGATGATTGATCTCCTGAAACCGGGCGGACGGATCTGCGTGATCACGTTCCACTCGCTGGAGGACCGGATCGTGAAGGTGAATTTTAAGCGGAATGAAAACCCGTGCACCTGTCCGCCGGATTTTCCGGTCTGTGTCTGCGGGAAGGTGTCGAAGGGGCGGGTGCTCACCCGGAAGCCGATTCTTCCCTCAGAGGAGGAGATGGCGGAAAACAGCAGGTCGAAGAGCGCGAAGCTCCGTGTTTTTGAAAAAGGAAAATAATAAAGAGAGAGAAGATATCGAACTATGGCACGCAGAGAGTATGAACGGAATGTAACTTATATCGAGGGGAACGTCGTCCGCAAACCGCAGGCGGAGCCGAAGCGCAGGCCGGCTGTTCCGCAGAAGAGCCGGGAGGAGATCCGGCGGGAGCGGGAGCACCGTATGCACGCCAGACGGAATCTGGAGCGCGCGTCGGCGTTTAACCGCGGATATATGGCGTTTGTGACCGCGGCGCTTGCAGTTTGTGCGCTGGTATGCTGTGCCTTTATCTACCTTCAGTCGGATATCACCACCCGTATGGCTTCCATCACCGCGCTGGAGACGGAGATCAGCGACCTGACGGCGGACAATGAGGCGGCGGAGAGCAGGCTGGAGACGACCATGACATTGTCTGAGATCAGCGAGCGCGCTGCCGAGCTTGGGCTGGTTTACCCGTCCGGCGACCAGATCCGTTATTATTCCGTGAAAAATGACGACTATATGAATACATATTAATACAAGGGGACAAAATGTCGAACAAGAGGAAAAAACAGCCGAGAAAGACCTTTCGGTTCCTTTTCCAGATGAAAAAGAAGCTGATGCTGCTGTTTGTGATCGTGATAGCCTGTCTGGCTGCCATGGTCGGGCGGCTTGCCTATATCGAAGTGGTGAGCGGGGAGAAGTATGAGAAGATCGTACTCAGCAATCAGGAGTATTCCAGCACCACCATACCATATCGAAGAGGGGACATTGTAGATCGAAAGGGCACGGTTCTCGCGACCAGCACAGACGTGTACAATGTCATTTTAGATTGCAGCGTAATCACTGCAAAGGACGAGTATCTGGAGCCGACGATAGCGGCTCTTTCGGCATGTTTTGAGGAGGATGAGCTTCTCCTGACACTGGAGGAGATCCGGACCTATATCGCGGAGCATCCCGACAAGCAGTATTACAAGATCGCCAGCCAGCTTCCTTATTCGGAGATTGAGGCGTTTGAGGCGCTGCAGGAGGAGAACTCCTATATTAAAGGCATCTGGTTTGAGAAAGAATACATAAGGGAGTATCCGTACGGCTCCCTGGCCAGCGCCCTGATCGGTTACACAGCCTCCGGGAACCTCGGGCTGGGCGGGATCGAGGATTCCTACAACGATGTTCTGAACGGAACAGACGGCCGTCAGTACGGTTATCTGAACTCCGATTCGGACTATGAGGTCAGCATCCGGGAGGCCGTAAACGGCGAGACCGTGGTCTCAACGATTGACGCCAACCTCCAGTCCATTGTGGAGGACAAGCTGCAGGAATTTTACGATGCGCTGACGGATAACGCGGAGGCGGGCGGCGGCGCTTCCCATATCGCCGCGATCATGATGGATCCGGACACCGGGGAAGTGTTAGCCATGGCGAATTATCCGAACTATGATTACTCGCTCACATCGGAGGAGAACCTTGCCCTGTTTTACACGGAGGAGGAGATCAGCTCCATGGACGATGATGCCCAGACGGACGCGCTTGACGAGCTGAAGCAGAATTACTGCATTACCTATACCTATGAGCCGGGCTCCACGGCGAAGCCGTTTACCATTGCCTGCGGGCTGGACACCGGGACATTGACGGAGGACATGACTTTCTACTGTGACGGCGCGGAGGAGATCTCCGGCTATACGATCCACTGCGTCAACCGCAACGGCCACGGGATGGAGACGATCTCGGAGGCATTGGAGAATTCCTGCAATGATGCGCTGATGCAGATGTCCTACAAAATCGGGGCGGCGAATTTTGCAAATTACCAGCAGCTGTTTAACTTCGGGCTGAAAACCAATATTGACCTGCCGGGCGAGACCCGTACCTCCAGCCTGATCTATACGGAGGATACGCTCACAACCATCAACCTGGCTACCAATTCCTTTGGCCAGAACTTCAATGTGACCATGATCCAGCTCGCCGCGGCCTATTCGTCGCTTGTCAACGGCGGCAGTTACTACCTGCCGCATGTGGTGGCGGAGCTGACCGACGAGGACGGAAATACCGTGGAGAGTATTGAGCCGACCCTTCTGAAGAAGACGGTCTCGGAGGAGACGGCGGACACGCTGATCCGGTACCTCGCGGCGGTCGTGGAGGAGGGAACCGGTTCCACGGCAAAGGTGGACGGTTACTCGATGTGCGGCAAGACCGGTACGGCGCAGAAGTATGTGCTGGATGAGGACGGAAACGCCACATCCACCCGTGCCGACGGAAAATATCTGGTTTCTTTCATCGGTTCCGTTCCGGCGGAGGATCCGGAGGTTGTGATCTATGTTGTGGTGGATGAGCCCAACGTGACCGATCAGGCACACAGCTCGTATGCACAGAATGTCGCGCGGGAGATATTGGAAGAGGTACTCCCGTATCTGAATATATATCCGGATCAGGAGGAGACCGGCGTGAACGCCGATCTGGATATCCTCGGACAGTCTTCAGCGGAGACGGCCACCTCCGGGGATGCGGCAGAGGGGACAGAGGCAGCCGACGATGCGGCATCGGAGGCGGCCGCCCAGACGGAGTCGGGTGTCTGAGAAAGGCGGGAGTAATATCGAGGGATTTTGTGAATAGATTGTAATAAATGCACGCAGGAGCGGGTTTTTGAAGCACTTAAAAACCTTCCAGAAGAAAAAGATGCTTGTGATGGTCCTGCTTATCGCAGGGATGCTGGTTTTTCTGGCCGGAAGGCTGGTCTGGATTATGATATTTCAGTCAGAGTTTTACGGGCAGAAGGCGGAGGATCTTCACGAGAGGGAGCGCAGCATCAAGGCGGCGCGGGATGAGATTCTGGATCGGAACGGCGTCGTTCTCGCGGCCAACCAGTCCGTGTGTACCGTTTCCGTGATTCACGCGCAGATTGAGGATGAGGAGGCCGTGATCCGGATGCTCTCAGAGGAGCTGGAGCTTCCGGAGGAGACGGTGCGCGAACGGGTGGAAAAGGTGAGCTCCATCGAGCGGATCCGGACGAATATTCCGGTGGAAACCGGCGATGCGATTCTGGCCTACAGACTGGCCGGGGTCAAGGTGGATGTGGATTACCGGCGGTATTACCCGTATGACGAACTGGCATCGAAGGTGCTGGGCTTTGCGGGCAGTGACAATCAGGGAATCCTGGGGCTGGAAGCCCGCTATGAGGAGTATCTGGCCGGTACGGACGGCAAGATCCTGACCCTGACCGACGCGTCGGGCATTGAGATCGCGGCGGCCGGTGAACGGCGGCAGGAGCCGGTCAACGGCAACAATCTGGTGCTCAGCCTGGATTACAATATACAGGCCTATGCACAGCAGGCGGCCGAGACGGTCATGGAGGAGAAAGAGGCGGAGGCGGTGAGCATCATCCTCATGAATCCGAAGGACGGAGAAATCCTTGCCATGGCCAATGTGCCGAAATATAATTTAAACGATCCGTATACCCTGAATACAGAGACAGAAGAAGACCTGGGCGAAGAGGAGACGATGGAGCTGCTCAATCAGATGTGGCGGAATCCATCCATCAATGATACATACGAGCCGGGATCAATTTTCAAGATCATCACGACGGCGGCGGCGCTGGAGGAGGATCTGGTCTCGCTGGAGGAAAGCTTTTACTGTCCCGGATATAAAATGGTGGAGGACCGGAGGATCCGCTGCCACAAGACGGCGGGACACGGGGCCGAGACTTTTACCGAGGCCATCATGAATTCCTGCAATCCGGTGTTCATCGAGCTGGGGCTTCGCCTGGGAGCAGATACATTTTACCGCTATTTTGAGCAATTCGGGCTTCTGGAAAAGACCGGGGCGGACCTGCCGGGGGAGGCATCCACCATCATGCATGCGCAGGATGCCATCGGGCAGGTGGAGCTGGCGACGATCTCGTTCGGGCAGTCCTTTCAGATCACACCGCTGCAGCTGATTACGACGGTTTCCTCCCTGATCAACGGCGGGACGCGGGTTACCCCGCACCTCGGCGTCCGCGTGGAGAATGCGGACGGGGAAACGGTGGAGACCTTTTCCTATGAAGAGGGGGAACGGCTTGTCAGCGAGGAGACCTCAGAGACGCTTCAGTATCTTCTGGAAAAAGTAGTGTCCGAGGGAACCGGGAAAAACGGCGCTGTGGAGGGGTATGATGTGGGCGGCAAGACCGCGACCTCACAGACACTGCCCCGAAGTGAAAATAAATACATCTCGTCCTTTTTGGCGTTTGCACCGGCCGACGATCCGGAGGTGATCGGACTGGTCGTCATCTACGACCCGCAGGGCACATACTACGGAGGGACGATCGCCGCGCCGGTGATGCAGGATATTTTTGAGATGGTTCTTCCCTATCTCGGAATTCCGCAGGCGGACGAAAGTGCGGCAGAAGAACAGTTGCAATAGGACGAAAAAGAGGCTATACTACTAAAGTTCAACGATACATACGGAAAGAAGAGGCTTAAAAATGACATATCAGGTAATTCTTCCGGTGCTGATCGCCTTTGCGGTCACGGCCATTCTCGGACCCATCCTGATCCCGGTGCTGCGGAGACTGAAGGTGGGAAATACGGAGCGGGAGGAGCTTACATCCCATCAGAAAAAGACAGGTACGCCCACCATGGGCGGCATCATGATACTGGTCGCGGTTGTAGTGACATCACTGATTTACGTCAGGGATTATCCGAAGATCATCCCGATCCTTTTTGTGACGGTGGGGTTCGGCATCATCCGGTTTCTGGACGATTACCTGAAGGTGGTGCTTCACCGGTCGGACGGTCTCCTCGCGCGGCAGAAAATGCTGCTGGAGATCGTGGTGACGGCGGTGTTTGCCGTCTACCTCGCCCGGTCGGATGTTCCGATGACGATGCTGATTCCCTTTACCGGAGGAAAGTATCTCTCCCTGTCCTGGCTGGCGGTTCCGGTGATGTTCCTCGCCGTGATCGGTACGGTCAACGGGGTAAACTTTACGGACGGCCTGGACGGACTCGCCTCCAGCGTGACGGTTCTGGTCGCCACATTTTTCTCCGTGGTAGCCGTCGGCAGCTCCTGCGGGATCGAGCCGATCACCTGTGCGGTAGTCGGAGCGCTGCTGGGTTTCCTACTTTTTAACGTCTATCCCGCCAGTGTCTTTATGGGGGACACAGGCTCTCTGGCGCTGGGCGGTTTTGTGGCTGCCACGGCCTATATGATGCAGATGCCGATCTACATCCTGATCGTGGGACTGATCTACTGGGTGGAGATTGTTTCGGTTATGATACAGGTCACGTATTTTAAACGGACCGGAGGAAAGCGTTTCTTTAAGATGGCGCCGATCCATCACCACTTTGAACTGTGCGGATGGTCGGAGACGAAGGTGGTGGCGGTGTTTTCCATTCTCACCGCACTTCTCTGCCTCGTGGCGTTTATAGGGATGTAGGAAGAGTACAGAGGGAGGATAATGATGGACGTTTCAGGGAAAAAAATTCTGGTATTCGGAACAGGAATCAGCGGGATTTCTGCCGCGAAGCTTCTGCTGGGCAGACAGGCGCGGGTGATCCTTTTTGACGGGAATGATACATTGGACTGCGCGCGTATTCTGGAGGAGTTTCCGGAGGATGCGGCGGTGGAGATTTATACGGGAGAGCTTCCGCAGGAAAAGCGGGAGGAGATCGGGCTGGTGGTTTTAAGCCCCGGCGTTCCCGCTGATCTGCCGATGGTCTGCGATTTCCGCGCGGCACAGATTCCGGTCTGGGGAGAGGTGGAGCTGGCCTATCGCTGCGCGAAGGGCGATCTGCTTGCAATTACCGGGACGAACGGAAAGACGACGACAACTTCCCTCGTAGGGGAGATTTTAAAGAGCCGGTTTGACAATGTGAAGGTGGTCGGCAACATCGGCATCCCGTACACCAGCATGGCGGATGAGATGACGGAGGAGACGGTGACCGTGGCGGAGATCAGCAGCTTCCAGTTGGAGACGATCGATTCATTCTGCCCGCGCGTCAGCGCGATCTTAAACATCACGCCGGATCACTTAAACCGTCATCACACGATGGAAAATTATATCGCGGCGAAGCTGGCCATCACGAAAAACCAGACGCCGGAGCAGATCTGCGTGTTAAATTACGAGGATGAGATTCTGCGGGAGAGAGCCGCTGACATTTCCGCCCGGATTGTCTGGTTCAGCAGCCTTCGGCCGCTGCGGGACGGCTATTATCTGGACGGCAGCCGGATCTGCCGTTCTGAGGACGGTGAGGTCACGGAGGTGATCTCCACGGATGATCTGAAGATTCTCGGTCGTCACAACTATGAGAATGCGATGGCTGCCGTGGCGATGGCGTCCGCGGTCGGCGTGCCGATGGAGAATATCCGCAATACACTGCGGAATTTCCGTGCCGTGGAGCACCGGATCGAGTATGTGACGGAGAAGCGCGGCGTATATTTTTATAATGATTCCAAGGGAACCAACCCGGACGCGGCCATCAAGGGCATTCAGGCGATGGATCGTCCGACCTGTCTGATCGGCGGCGGATATGACAAGAATTCCACTTATAAAGAGTGGATCGAGAGCTTTGACGGAAAGGTCAAGGCGCTGGTGCTGATCGGGCAGACCCGTGAAAAGATCGCGGCCGAGGCCGAAGCCTGCGGGTTTACGGATTACTTCTTTGCGGACAGTCTGCAGGAGGCGGTGGACCTGTGTTATGAGAAGGCGGAGCCCGGCGATGCGGTTCTCCTTTCACCGGCCTGCGCGAGCTGGGGAATGTTTCCGAATTACGAGGTGCGCGGAAAGATGTTTAAGGAAATGGTTCATGCCCTGAAGGAGTAGTTGCTCATGAGCGGTCGCCGGAAGAAGGAGAAGACAAAAAAATATTTTGATTACAGTCTGTTATTTCTGATTGTTTTTCTTCTGGGCTTCGGACTGGTGATGCTTTACAGCGTCAGCGCTTACGAGGCGCAGAGCGAATTCGGTGACGCAACCTATTACCTTCGTCATCAGGCGCGGAATATCCTGATCGGACTGGTCGGCATGATAATCGCCGCAAGAATTCCGTATCAGATATGGAGAAACCGGTGGGTCAGCGGTTTTGTGTACGGCATTGCATTTTTGCTCTGCGCGGCGGTGATCGCGGTGGGAAACGACGCCAACGGCTCCACGCGGTGGCTGCAGATCGGGCCGATCTCCTTTCAGCCCTCCGAGATCGCGAAGGTGGCGGTGATTATCTATCTGGCGGCGATTCTATCGAGAATGCCGAAGCAGATCCGGGATTTTAAGAGCATCTTAAAGATATTGGTCCGCGTTGCACCGCTTCTGGCGGTGATCGCGTACAGCAATCTGAGCACGGCCATCATTGTGGCCGGGATCTGTGTGCTGATGATGTTTGTGGCGAGTCCGAAGTATTCCCACTTTCTGGTGCTCGGCCTTTTGGTCGTGGGATTCGGCGCAATCTTTATTCTGACACAGTCTTACCGGAGCGACCGGATCCTGGCGTGGCTGCA
>JAJQBV010000102.1 GCA_021203115.1 Clostridiales bacterium
GTATAACCAGAACCGGACGGACACCGCCCTGCTCCGAGCCGACCACCGGCCTCAAATCTGCGTAATAGACATCCCCTCTGCGAATTACCATCTCACACTCTCCAATTCAGGTTTTATATGTATTATCCCCGTTATCGGTGAGTTTATTCAAAACCGGCGCGATTTTTCGGTTCAGTCTTTGTTTTGTTCGATTGCGTCTGCCACGATCTGTCCGTTCCTGCAATATACGCGGGGAATCCGCTTCCCGAGATCGCAGGCAAACTCATAGTTAAACCGTCCGGACAGCGTTCCGATCTCCTCCATCGTAATCCCGCTGCCGACCAGAATGACCTCGTCCCCCGGCTTTACATCCGGAATTCCTGTGACATTTACCATAAACTGATCCATGCAGATGCGGCCGCAGACCGGCGCCTTCTGCCCGTGAATCAGGACATATCCCCGGTTTGAAAGCGCCCGGGGATAACCGTCCCCATAGCCCACCGGAATCGTGGCGATCTGCTGCGTCCCGCTCACGCAGTAGGTGCCGCCGTAGCTGACCGGCTCCCCGTCCGTCATGGTTTTCACATGAACCACATGACTCTTCAGGGTCAGAATCGGCTGCAGATCCGCCGCCTCCCGATTCACCTCATCCGAAGGCCAAAGGCCGTAGAGGATGATCCCGGCCCGCACAAGATCAAGATTGTACTGCGGCAGATCAATGATTCCGGCACTGTTTGAGATATGCCGGATCGGAATCCGGATTCCGCGCTGCGCAAGGGCGTCCGTCACGAAAAAAAAGCGCTCCGCCTGCCGCTTCGACCATGCCTTATCGCGCTCATCCGACCGTGCAAAGTGTGTAAAAATCCCCTCTGTCACAATATTCGGCAGATTCGCAATCTGTGCAATGGTTTCAATGGTCTCTTCACAGCAGGGGAAGCCGATGCGTCCCATGCCGGAATCCAGTTTGATGTGAATGTGTACGGCACGGTTTTTGCGAATCGCCTCCACGGAAAGCTCCTCCGCCACCGCAAGGGAAAACACGGTCGGGCGGATATCCAGATCGATCAGGGTATCCAGATCCTCCTCAAAGACATATCCCAAAATCAGAATCGGCTTTTCAATCCCGCCATCGCGCAGTGTCACAGCCTCCTCCACAGTGGCGACCGCATATCCCCAGATCTCCTCACGCCCCTCCATAACCGAGGCGAGAACCGACGCGCCGTGACCGTATCCGTCCGTCTTGATCACGGCACAGACCTTTGTGTCCGGCGAAATCACCCGCTTAATTTCATTCAGATTATGCTCAAAGGCATCCAGATCAATCTGCGCACAGATTCTGCTGTGTTGTTTCATATTATGCAAAAGCCTTCTTTCCTGTTATCTGAGAACGGCACACAGTCCGTCGATGATGTCCGAAGCCGTCATGGACGTTTTGCCGACTGTCCCGGCGGCCGCGTTCCCTGCCATTCCGTGAATCATCACGCCCAGCGCCGCCGCGTCCTCCGCCGGTACCGCCCGCGCGAGAAGCGCCCCGATGACGCCGGAGAGGACATCGCCGGAACCTCCGGTCGCCATTCCGTGGTTTCCCGTCGTGTTGATGTATGCCCGGCCGCACGGCGCCGCTGTGACGGTCCGCGCATCCTTCAGGGCAACCACCACATTATAGCGCGATGAAAATGCTTCTGCAACCGCGAGAAGATCTTTTTTTATCTCCGCAACGGACATTTTGCACAGGCGCGCCATCTCTCCCGGATGCGGCGTCAGCACCAGATTCCCTCTCCCGGTATCAATCCAGTCCATGTTCTCCGCAAGAATATTCAGGCCGTCCGCATCCACCAGACAGGGCACCTTCGCTCTTTCCAAAACGCTCATCACCAGCTCCTGCGCCCGGCGCGAACGTCCGATTCCCGGACCGATGATCACTGCATCCGCCCACGCAATCTGTTCCTCCGCGAACCGGTCCGTGTCTGTCCGCTCATCCCATGTGGCAAGAACAGCCTCCGGCACAAGATTCTGAATGATCGTGCGGTTTGAGGCATCCGTCGCGACCTTCACCAGACCGGCGCCGGCCCGGTAAGCCGCCTTTGCCGAGAATGCCGCAGCCCCCGCCATATTGTATGAGCCGGCAAAAATCAATACCTTCCCATAGGTTCCCTTATTGGAATCATCCTGCCGCGGCGGCAGAAGCGAAAGATCCGACGTCTCCGGCATCCGGACTTCCGGTTGAAACCCGCACAGACTGTAGCAGTCAATCCCGATATCCTCCAGCCTCAGTTCTCCCGTGTATGCAGCCCCCGGGGGTAAAAGCTGCCCGATCTTTGCAAAGCCGAACGTCGCGGTCCGGTCTGCACGAAAAGCGATGCCCATCACCGCCCCGTTGTCCGCGGAAATGCCGGAGGCGATATCCACCGCCAGCTTCCATGCATCCGCCCCGTTCATACGCTCGATCATCTGCCGGTACACTCCGCCAATCTCCCGGCAAAGTCCGATTCCGAAAAGCGCATCCACAATCACATCAAACGTCCCTTCCGGATACTGCTTCACAACCGGAATCCCGTATTCGCGGACAATCGAAAGCTGCCTTTCCGCCTCCGCACTGCATTTCTCCTCGTTTCCAGGAAAAAGGATCCGAACCGAATACCCTTTCAGGAAAAGGAGACGCGCCATGGCAAGCCCGTCACCGCCGTTATTCCCCGTCCCGCAGGCAAGAAGGACACGCGCACCGGGAACAGGAAACCGTTCTTCGATTACTCCGACAGCGGCCAGCGCCGCTCGCTCCATGAGAACCGCCGAGGGCATCTTAAACTTCCCCATCGTGTTAGCATCGCACTGCTGCATCTGTGCTGCCGTCAAAACATATTTCATCGGAACCTCCTGTTCGTAACAAGAGGAGGAACTCATGCCGCGCAAAAGTTCCTCCTCCCCACAATATGTATTATTCGTTTGTTTTATTCTTTACGATATTATAGGACAGCTGCATCAGGCTATCGGACAGATGAACATTCTCAACCACCACGTCCTTCGGAAGATTCAGGTCAAGGTGGGCGAAATTCAAGATGGCACGGATTCCCAGACTGACCAGCTTCTCCGCCGCACTCTCCGCCTCCCCTTTCGGAAGCGTCAGAACCGCAATGTCCACATCATGCTCCTTCAGGAAAGTATCCAGATCATTCACATGCAAAATCGAAATCCCCCGGATCGTTTTTCCGATCAGATCCGGATTGACGTCAAACAGACCGGTCATGATAAACCCGCGTTTTTCAAAATTCACATAATTCGCAAGCGCCTGTCCCATGTTGCCGGCTCCGACCACGATGATGTTGTGGTGGCAATCCAGGCCGAGAATCTTGCCGATCTCATCATACAGATACTGGACATTATATCCGTATCCCTGCTGCCCGAAACCGCCGAAATTGTTCAAATCCTGCCGTATCTGTGAGGCAGTCACTTTCATTCTGGCACTCAGTTCATTCGACGAAATCCGCTCCGTACCCTCGTCCAGCA
>JAJQBV010000109.1 GCA_021203115.1 Clostridiales bacterium
GGCATACTCATAGTCCTTTCTTTTCTCTTTCCGGACTCAATTATACCACCCGATCGGCCCGGAATCCAGCACAATATTGACTTGAATTCAGTCTCGTATCCATACCTTTTTCTCCTGCTCGTACTGGTGCAAACGTATATACCTCTTCCGCAGGCACACCAACACCACGACCCCCACCGCCGCAAGAATCGCAACCCAGACCGCCGCGGGATAATCCGACAAATGGAAACAGCGGATATTGATCCACATCTGATTCAGCTCCGCCATCTTTTCCGTGGAAAAATACTCCATGATCGTTGCGCGCTCCAGCACATCCTCCGAGGGATACTGTGCGAAAATCTGCCGGGAAGCCTCCTCCTCGTCGACCAGAACGATGTAATCCTCATCCCCGCTGTCCCCGCTGAAATAATAACCCAGCGGATACTTCACGACATCCTCCTCATCCTCCGAGGCATAGCACCAGTTCGCGTAATCAAACATCGTCGTGTCATCCTCATTCCCGGCGATGACGGAGGTATAGCCGATGTAATACATATTCCGGACCGCATTCTCCGGCATGGAGATGAAATTGACAAACGCCTCCGCGGCCTGCTGTTTCTCCGCATCCCCGCCGATGCCGTCCTTCAGCATGATCCATCCGTCCATCCAGATATTCGTGCACTCCTCCGGAACCGCGAATTCGAGATAGACATCGTCCTCCTCCGCCTGATCCATGGAGTACACCGCGTCACCGGACCACTGATAGTTGCCGACGATCTTTCCGGCCACGAGATCCGCCTTCCCGCTGTCGGTCTCAAAGGAATACGCATTCCGGCTGATCTCGGTCAGAATCTCCTCCACCCCGGCGATGGTCTCCGTACTGACGTCATTCATCTCCTCCTGCAGCCGTTCGGCGTAATCCTCCGACCCTGTAAACTCCTCCGATGTCAGCAGATCCCTCTTGTAAATGGCCAGCGCCATGAAATAGGAGTCACGGGAGCTGTCCTTGATACTGATCTGCTTGCTGTAGTCGTCATCCAGAAGGATCGTGAGCGAGCTCATCTCCTCCGCGGTGACCTCCTCCGGGTCGTACACCATTCCGGTGATGCCCCACATATAGCCCGCCGCGTACTGACTCCAGGATTCGCCGTTGATTTCATTGCTTTCATAGATATTCCGGATATACGGGGAAACGTTATTGACATAATAGTTCGTTTCCACGGAGGTATCAAAAAAATCGTCTGAGTACGCCAGGGCCTTCCCCTCCGCAATGAGTTTCATAAACATATACTCGGACGGACAGACCAGATCAAACTCATTGCCAAGACTCATCAGGGTGTAGAGCTCCTCATTGGTGCCGAAGGTCGAATACTCCACCTTTACCTTTTTCCCGCAGGTCTCGTAATACCACTCCTCAAAATCCTCGATCATGCTGTTTTCACCGAGAACCGTGACACCGTTATCGAGATCAATGGCCTCGTCCTCGTCCCAGTCGCCCTCGTCGATGTATTCCTCCCAGTTGTAGATGCGAAGGACAATCGTGTCATCATCCGAGGCGGCCTCGCCGTTCTCTGAGGCAGCGTCCGCCGCCGATGCAAACGCCGTCATGCTGCCGCCCGCCGCCGCTGCCAGAAGGCATCCGGCCATCATCAGCGCAAGACCGACTTTCTTTCCTCTCCTCTTTCTCATCCCTGCGTCACCGTCCCTTCCTCTTTCTTCGCCGCGGACCGGTTCATTCCGACAACCACCAGAATCACAATGACAAAGATGATCGTGGATAACGCCCACAAAGCCGTCTTGATACTGGTCTGAGCGCCCCTCGTGGCATTCACCACATAGGTGCTGATCGTGTCAAAGGTCGACGGTTTCGTGTAGGTGGCAATGAAATAATCATCCAGCGCCAGCGTGATGGACAGCATAAACCCGGAGACGATGCCCGGCATGATCTGGGGAATCAGCACCTTCCGCAGCGCATAGAACGGCCGCGCGCCCAGGTCGAGCGCTGCTTCATAAAGGTTATCGTCCATCTGCTTCAGCTTCGGGATCACCGACAGATAGACAAAGGGGGAGCACAGAACCACATAGCCGACCACGATGGGTATATACGTGTCCCGGCTGATCCCAAACACGACCACCAGAAGAATGCATATCGCAAAACCGGTCACGACCTCCGCATTGACCACCGGGATCTGGTTGATCGTGCGGATCACCGCCGCCGGTCCCTTTTTGGAATAGTAGGCGCCGATGGCTCCCAGTGTGCCGAGCACCGTCGAGATCAGGGATGTCACGACCGCCAGCACCACCGTCCCGCGAATCATGACCAGCAGCTCCTCCGAGGTAAACAGCGTGATATAATTCTGAAGCGAAAACGCGTGGATCCGCCCGATCTGCGCCGAATCCGTAAAGCTGTACACCGCCAGAATCAGGATCGGCAGGTAGATAAAGCAAAGCACAAGCGCCAGAAAAATTGTCTGTCCGTATTGTCTTTTCTTCAAAAGACCGCACCTCCCCTCTCTGCGGCTTCCTCATCGCCGTATTTGTTCAGGCAGCCGGACACGATAAAGATGATCGCCAGCAGGATCAGGGAAATCATGGATCCGTTGTTCCAGTTTTCCACATTGAAATAGCTTCCGATCAGGCTGCCCATGATATAAGTGCTGTTGTAGAGCATATCGAGAACCACATAGTTCGTCATAGCCGGCAAAAACACCATCATCACGCCGCTGATGATGCCCGGCACGGACAAAGGCAGCGCCACTTTGAAAAAGCATTGACGGGGTGTTGCGCCCAGATCGGCCGCCGCCTCCATCACGCCGTCGTCCAGTTTGGCCAGCTGATTATAGATCGGCAGAATCATAAACGGCAGAAAATCATAGGTCATGCCGATGATCGTGTTTAACATCGGGAAAAACGCCATATTCCCCTCGACCGCCGTCAGCACTTCCTTCATCGCCGTGATGCGCAGCGTGAAATTAATCCACATGGGCATCACGAAGATCATGATCAGGGAGGTGCTGCTTTTCCACTTTCCCCGCGCGAGGATATAGGCCGTCGGATAGGCGATCAGCAGGCAGACCAGCGTGGTCAGAACGGAAATGATCGCGCTGTACATCAGCGTACCGATGGTATTCCGGTTCGTGAAAAAGTCAATCAGGTTCTGCAGTGAAAACTGCCCGCTCCCGTTGGTGAACGCATAATAGACAATGACCACCAGCGGCGCGACCACAAAGGCTAACAGAAAGATCAGATAGGGAATCCCCAGCTGCTTCCTGGAAAAACCGGCTTTTTTCATGATTACGGCTCCTCCCTTCTATTTTTTCAACGACACCTGAATCTTTTCCGGATCCACGCTGACACTGACCCGGTCGTCCATATTCCAGAGATCCGGATCGTCCACGACAAAGTCGTCCTCCTCATCTGTCCGGACAATGTACTGGT
>JAJQBV010000119.1 GCA_021203115.1 Clostridiales bacterium
ATCTAAAAGATAAGGAGATGAGTTCATGGATTTGTTATCGATCGGTCTCAGAATCAAACGTTCACGACAGAGTGCCAAAATGACCAGAGAAGAGCTTGCGGAACGGATTGACATGTCTCCGCATTATATTTACGAAATTGAGCGCGGTTCAAAAACCATGTCTCTTCAGACACTTGAACTCATCGCACTGGAGCTAAACCAGTCAATTGACTATCTTTTCTGGGGAAATTCTCTTCCCTTTTCTCAGGATGAAGATTCCGACGCCCATGACGAGCTCAGGGAAATTCTGGAGCAGCTTCCGACAGCAAAGCGAAACGCGGTCAGCGATATCCTCTCCGTGATAATCCCCTATCTGAAATAATTCCGTTACAGTCTATGTGACCATATATGATTATTGTAAATAAACATAAAACTGCCGCAATCGTCATCCCTGACGACTGCGGCAGTCTCTTTATCCTTACTATAACAGATTCATTCTAGTGGCAGCATCCGCCGCTGCACCCGGAGCAGCCGCCACCCTTGCAGCCGGAGCAGCCGTTCAGGCAATCCCCGCTGCAGCTTATCTTTCCCTTGTGGTGGATTTTGTCATCCAGAAGATACCACACATCCAGGCCGACAATCGCAAATACGATGATCGCAACAATTACTGTACTCATAGGCTCCTCCTTTTCTCAGAATATCGCAACGCTTTTGTTGAAGCCCTGCTGCGATTACCCAAAATCCGTCTGTGACTGCAATACTCCTACGCTGTAATCGTATCCTTCTTCAGATACGGATTCGGTCTTACTATCATATAAATATACGCCACCAGCATGATAAGTGCAACCACAAATCCGACCGGATGGATATTTCCCGCGACTGCAGAGCCGATCTGGAACACGATGATGGACACGGTGTAGGCCAGGAAGCACTGGTAACCGATCGCCGCCCAGAACCACTTCGAATTATTCATCTCTCTCCTGATTGCGCCCATCGCAGCGAAGCACGGTGCGCACAGGAGATTGAAGATCATGAAGCAGAACGCGGAGAGCGGAGTGTACGCCGCCTGCAGCGCTGTCCAGATCTCGGCTCCGTCCTCGGCAACCTCGTCAAAGCCGCCGTAGAGGATACCGAAGGTACCGACAACATTCTCCTTCGCGATCAGGCCGGTGACCGCCGCGACGGTCGCACGCCAGTTGCCGAATCCAGCCGGCCGGAAGATAATGCAAACTGCATTTCCGATTGCTGCCAGAACGGACTGGTCCGCGTCCTCAACCATCATAAAGCCCGCATCGGTCATGCCGAAGCCCTGGAGGAACCAGATCAGCACGGTCGCCGCCAGAATGATCGTTCCGGCACGCTTGATGAAGGACCAGCCTCTCTCCCATGTGGGACGGAGGATAGAACCGATGGTCGGAATATGGTATGCGGGGAGCTCCATGACAAACGGAGTCGGGTCGCCCGCAAAAGGCTTTGTCTTCTTTAACATGATGCCGGAAAGGACGATCGCCGCGATCCCGATAAAGTACGCGGATACGGAGACCAGACCCTGATGTGCCGGGAACATGGCGCCCGCGATCATGGCGATGATCGGCATTTTCGCGCCGCAGGGCATGAAGGTCGTCGTCATAACGGTCATCTTGCGGTCCTTGTCGCTCTCGATGGTGCGGGATGCCATGATTCCGGGCACACCGCAGCCGACGCCGATCAGCATCGGGATAAAGGACTTTCCGGAAAGGCCGAACCGGCGGAAAATCCGGTCAAGGACGAAGGCAACACGCGCCATGTAACCGATCTGCTCTAAGATGGACAGCATCAGAAACAGCAGCAGCATCTGCGGCACAAAGCCGAGCACCGCGCCGACGCCCGCCACGATACCGTCATTAATCAGGCCGGCCAGCCACGGGGCCACATTCGCCGCATCCAGCGCATCACCCAGAACCGCGCAGATGCCGTCCGCAAAGACCGTGTCGTTTACAAAATCCGTCAGCCATGCGCCCAGCGAGTTCATGGCGACCCAGAAAACGCAGAACATAACGCCCGCAAAAATCGGGAGACCGAGGATCCGGTTCGTCACGATCCGGTCGATCCGATCAGAAACCGTCAGGTCATGAAGCGCCGCCTTTTTCTGAACGGTATTCTCGCAGAGCTTGTTGATATACGAATATCTCTGGTTTGTGATGATGCTCTCCGAGTCGTCATCCATCTCCTTCTCACACTCCGCGATATGCTCCTCAATGTGCTTCATCAGATCCGCGGAGAAATTCAGCTCCTCCTGCACCTTCGAGTCACGCTCAAACAGCTTCATCGCGTACCAGCGAAGGTTTTCCTTTGCAACCTTATCCTCGATCGACTCCTCAATGTGGGCGATCGCGTGTTCCACACTGCCGGAAAACACATGAAGCGGCTCCGCGTATTTTACCTTCTGCGCGGCCTCAACCGCCTTCTCGGCAGCTTCAAATCCGCCCTCACCCTTTAACGCGCTGATCTCCACGACCGCACAGCCAAGCTGATCCGCGATCTTCTTCACATCGATGACATCGCCGTTTTTCCGGACGATATCCATCATGTTGACCGCGATGACAACCGGGATCCCCAGCTCCATCAGCTGCGTGGTCAGATACAGGTTTCTCTCAAAATTCGTTCCGTCCACGATATTCAGGATGGCGTCCGGGTGCTCATTTACCAGATATGTACGGGATACGACCTCCTCCAGCGTGTACGGGGACAACGAGTAAATACCCGGCAGGTCCTGAATGATGACTTCGCCCTTGTGTCCCTTTAATTTTCCTTCCTTCTTCTCAACGGTAACACCCGGCCAGTTTCCCACATACTGTGCGCTGCCGGTCAGCTGGTTAAACAGAGTCGTTTTTCCGCTGTTCGGGTTACCCGCAAGTGCAATTCTGATACTCATGCAAATCTCCTCCCTTTTTTCACTTCTACTCTATCTCAATCATCTCAGCGTCCGATTTACGAATGCTGAGCTCATATCCACGGACATTCAGCTCGATCGGATCGCCAAGCGGCGCTACCTTTCTCACCATAATGTTCACGCCCTTGGTGATGCCCATGTCCATGATCCGCCGCTTTGTCGGTCCCTCGCCATGAAGCTTTTTTACCGTTGCGGTGCCGTTTACCGGCACATCCTTTAATGTTTTCATATGTTCTCCTTTCTTCAGCCATATGTCATAGTATTTATCTGTTTGTTCACCGCTCCTGCTCAGACCATGATCCGGTTCGCCATAGTCCGGTCAAGTGCGATACGGCTCTCCTTCACCTGAATGATAAGGTTTCCGCCCACTTCATTCACAACCTTAACCGTCTCCTCCACCACCAGTCCGAGCTCAGCCAGATGCTGCCTGATCTCATCCTTTCCGGTAATCTTCTTGATCTCTACAATTTCTCCGGTTTTTGCCATGGATAAAGGCATCATT
>JAJQBV010000174.1 GCA_021203115.1 Clostridiales bacterium
ACCCACACGGTCTCCCACTGGCACCTAAAACCAGCGCGTCTGCCAATTCCGCCATATCCGCTAAGCAGAACATACGGGACAGAAATCGATGTCCCATATGCTGCACGGATACAGTATAGCGGATATTTTTTCATATTTCAACAAAATTTCGTAAAACCAGTTCCTAGTTCTGTACGGTTCCCTCTTCCATCAGCGGCGACAGCACCACCTTCCCGGTTCGCCGCGTTTCATCCATCAGGATAATCCGCTGGTTCTCCGATCCGCGGAAGGAGAGCATCAGATTTTTCTGCTCCTTGACAAACGGGCCGTCCACGAGGACATCGATCAGGGAGAGAAGCTCCTCCGTGTACGGGGTAAAATTTTTCCCGCCTGCGGTCAGATCCGTCTCGAGCAGATATCCGGTAAATGCCCAGATCGTCTTGGACGGATAGGTCTCTTTCACCCTCCGCACCAGATCAATGAGCCCCTCCTGATTCTCCGGCTCAAAGGGATCCCCGCCCAGCAGCGTCAACCCTGAGATATAATCCGGTTTCAGGCCGTCAAGAATCTGCTGCGCCGTCTCCTCCGTAAACTTTTCCCCATGGCAAAAATCCCATGTATCCGGCTGGAAACAGCCCTTGCAGCGGTTCCGGCATCCGGATACAAAGAGACTGACCCGGACACCCGGGCCATTCTCCGTACTGAATGCTTTTATTCCTGAATAATACATTATAAGTGCAATACCCTCTCTTTGATTTCCTGCGTCCGTCCCTGATTCCAGAACTGGGTGCCGATATATCCGCAGGTTCTCCGCGCCACATTCAGCGTGTTCTGATCACGGTTCCCGCAGCTCGGGCACTCCCAGACCAGCTTGCCGTCCTCCTCCTTGATCTGGATTTCGCCGTTGTACCCGCAGATCTGGCAGTAGTCGCTCTTGGTGTTCAACTCCGCATACATGATGTTGTCATAGATATACTGCATCACGGCGATGACCGCATCCAGATTGTTCTGCAGATTCGGAACCTCCACATAGCTGATCGCGCCGCCGGGGGAGAGCGCCTGGAACTGCGCCTCGAACTTCAGCTTTTCAAACGCATCGATCTCCTCCGTCACATGGACATGGTAGCTGTTGGTGATATAGTTTTTATCCGTCACGTTCGGAATTACGCCGAACCGCTTCTGCAGACACTTTGCAAACTTGTATGTCGTGGACTCCAGCGGGGTTCCGTAAAGGCTGAAGTCGATGTTATTCTCCGCTCTCCACTTCGCGCAGGCGTCGTTCATGTGCTGCATAACCTCCAGCGCGAACGGCGTCGCAGACGGATCGGTGTGGGATTTGCCGGTCATATAGCGAACGCACTCGCACAATCCCGCATAGCCCAGAGAAATCGTGGAGTAGCCGCCGTAGAGCAGCTTGTCAATCTTCTCGCCCTTTTTCAGCCGGGCAAGCGCCCCGTGCTGCCAGAGGATCGGCGCCACATCGGACGGCGTACCCTTTAAGCGGTTGTGGCGGCACATCAGCGCACGGTAGCACAGATCCAGACGCTCGTCGAAAATCTGCCAGAACAGATCCGTCTTTCCGCCGGAAGAGCAGGCGATGTCCACCAGATTCAGCGTGACCACGCCCTGGTTAAACCGTCCGTAATACTTCGGCTCGTTCGTCTCCGGATCCACATAGGGAGTCAGGAAGGAGCGGCAGCCCATGCAGGTGTAGCAGTGGCCCTCGCCGTTTTTATCGACTTTATTCTGAAGCATTACCTTCTCGGAAATGTAATCCGGCACCATCCGCTTCGCGGTACACTTCGCCGCCAGCTGTGTCAGATACCAGTACGGCGTGCCCTCGCGGATATTGTCCTCCTCCAGTACATAGATCAGCTTCGGGAAAGCGGGGGTGATGTACACGCCCTTCTCGTTCTTGATGCCCTGAATCCGCTGCTTTAAGACCTCCTCTGTCACCATGGCCAGATCGTCCCGCAGCTGCCCCTCCGGCACCTCGTCCAGATACATGAAAATCGTGATAAACGGAGCCTGTCCGTTGGTCGTCATCAGCGTGATGACCTGATACTGAATCATCTGCACGCCCTGCTTGACTTCCTTTTTCACGCGCATCTCCGCGACGCGGTTGATCGTCTCCTCGTCCGCCTCAATGCCAGTGTCGGCAAACTCTGCGGCGACCTCCTTGCGGTACTTCTCGCGGCTGACCTGAACGAACGGCACCAGATGCGCGAGGGAGATACTCTGTCCGCCGTACTGGGAGCTGGCGATCTGCGCCACGGCCTGCGTCGCAACATTGCAGGCGGTGGAGAAACTCTTCGGCCGCTCGATCATGGTCTCACTGATCACCGTGCCGTTCTGCAGCATATCCTCCAGATTCACCAGACAGCAGTTGTGCATATGCTGGGCAAAATAATCCGAATCATGGAAGTGGATAATGCCCTCCTCATGCGCCTCCACCACATCCTGCGGAAGAAGGAAACGCCGGGTGATGTCCTTGCTCACCTCGCCGGCCATATAATCGCGCTGTACGCTGTTGACCGCCGGATTCTTGTTGGAATTCTCCTGTTTGACCTCCTCATTGTCAAACTCCAGAAGGCTCAGGATCTGCTCGTCGGTGGAGTTGGCCTTACGCACCAGCGCCCGCTTGTAGCGGTAGGTGATATAATTGCGTGCCACGGAAAACGCCCGCTGGTTCATAATCTGGTTCTCAACAAAGTCCTGAATCTCCTCCACGGACAGTGCACGGTTCATGCCCTCGCAGATCGTGCGCATATTTGCGGAAATCACGGCAATCTGCTCCGGCGTCATCTTCTCCACATCGGATACGCTGTCATTGGCCTTGACCACGGCTGCTGTGATCTTGTCTAAATCAAAGGGAACCTCGGTTCCGCTTCTCTTGATGATTTTCATATAGATTCTCCTCTCTCATGAGCTAAATATAGTATAATCGGCGTCTGTGAAATCCATTCTACTATATCTTGTGGTTCAACGCAAGAGAAAAATCTATATCTAGTGATTTTTGGCAAAGTTGCATAAAAAAGCGGGAAGACACCATTTTCTCCCCGCTTCGCTTTGTATTATTGAAATTTATAATATTTCTTTGCCAGCCAGTATCCTGCAAGAAGAATCTTGTTTCCTGCCCTTGTGGAGAGGTGCGCCGCCCGTCCCACGGTGGAATGTGCAATATGGCGGTACAGCTCCGGATTTCTCCGGCGGATCCCCTCCCAGAATTCATTCCGCTGACGGATGGCCTCCGGCGTATCCTCCATAACATAATGTGTGGACACTGTGCCGACCATCAGCGTCAGAAATGACACCAGATATTTCTCTAACTTCGGATGCTTCTGTTTTACCTCGTCCAGATCGGTATGGTCCATGATATGATAGACCACACGGACATACTGGTCCAGACGCTTAATCAGCATCTTTTGATTGA
>JAJQBV010000147.1 GCA_021203115.1 Clostridiales bacterium
AGGGTATATTATTTATTAGAAGTAAAAACAGAGAAAGAGGATGCCGATGAAGCAGAAAACATATATTCTGGCGGATGCAGTTACAGCTGATGAAATCCGGGCAATACGGAAAAAATTAAATTTAACTCAGGCGGTATTTGCCGATTTCCTTTGTGTCTCGAAAAAGACTGTTGAGAGATGGGAATCAGGAAAAGAAGCGGTATCAGGGCCGATTGTGACCTTGATCAGCCTGCTGCGGGAATATCCGGAGTTTGAGCAGAGAATACGGGTTCCGGAGAAAATATTTCCCCTGCGCCTGTGGTATATGTTTCAAAATCAGGTCTGTACGATCATTGATGTGGATGAGCGTGTGCGGAAGGTGAAAGTATACAATTTTACCAATGATCTGTTGAAACGTGCGTTCGGGAGGGAAGAAGAACCATCGTTTGAGCGGTATGAAAATTTTCTGGAGAGCCGGTGTTTTCCGGCCGGTCGTGATAAGATGAAGATTCAGTTGGAGCATCTGGGACTGCCGTTTTATGATCCGATTCTGATTATAGAAAAGACACAGGGGCGGATGGAGGAGGATTTTTTCTGGATACGGATTGAGCGCTGAGGCATTGACGAGTATATTGCGGAGGATGAGGGAGTAATTATCAATTATACTTTCAGGGGGGATGCGAATGGTAGAATTATTTGAAAATGAGAAAATGGGTGAGAACCGCCGGTCCTCAAAAGGAAACCAATTGAAGTGGAAAAGCGGAGATATCTGGTACAAGGCAGATTATACGGGGTATGAGGGGCTTGCGGAATACATGGTTTCGGAACTTCTCTCGTTTTCCGATTTGGAAGAGACGGAGTATATTGTTTACCGGACAGAAGAAATCCGGTATCGCCAAACAATATATTTGGGATGCTCCAGTGTTAATTTTCTCCCTGCTGACTGCCAGATTGTCACATTGGAGAGACTGTTTCATGATTGCTATGGAGAGAGCCTGACAAAACGGATTTACAGTATTGTTGAGATAAATGACAGAGTACAATTTCTTGTCAATCAGACAGAGCGTATGACCGGATTGAGGGATTTCGGGGTGTATATGGTCAAACTGCTCACACTGGATGCGTTGTTTCTCAATGAAGACCGACATATGCACAATATCGCGGTTCTTCTGGATGCGAACGGAAAGTTTCATTATTGTCCCTTTTTTGATCACGGAGCGGCGCTTCTTGCGGATACAACCATGGATTATCCTTTGACAGCGGATGTGGAATCCTGTATGCAGAATGTGAAGGCGAAAACTTTTTGCCGGAGTTTTGAGGATCAGTTGGATGCTGCGGAGGAATTATACGGGCGGCATATTCAGTTTTCATTTACATGGAAGGATATTGTCGGATTGCTGGAGCAAGAGCAATATTATCCGAAGGAAGTGAAAAACCGCGTGGAGTGGGTGCTGACAGAACAGAGAAGGAGATACGCATATCTGTTTTATAAAAATCAGTATTAACTTCAGGAAAAATAGGTGTTGTGATTTGAATGAGAGGATGTATGTTGAGCGATGACACTACAGGAAGAAAGCCGGCTGTCTTATTATAAAAGGATTGCCGGGATCAGCACGCATGAAAATATTGTACTGGTGCAGCACACGGAGACGAAAAAAATATATGTGCGCAAAGACCTGACCGTGTATGACCGGAATATTTATCTTGATCTGCAGGCGCATACCAGTCGGTTTTTTCCGCAGATTTACGAATGTGTGGAGTCAGACGGGAAGCTGATTCTGATCGAGGAGTACATTCAGGGGCAGTCTCTGGAAGAATATTTCAGCGAGCGGGGTACACTTACGGAAAATGAGGTAAGGAGTCTGTCTACGGAAATCTGTTCGGCGCTGCGTCTGCTGCATGAACGGACGGTTCCGGTTATCCACAGGGATTTGAAACCCTCGAATATCCTGCTGACATCAGATGGTCAGATCAAAATCGTGGATTTCAATATCGCGCGCAGCTATGACGACGGACAGGGCAGTGATACCGTGGTCATGGGAACGAGAAAATACGCTGCCCCGGAGCAGTACGGTTATGCTCAGACGGATGCTCGGACGGATATTTATGCCATGGGTGTGATGATGAATTATCTCCTGACCGGGAAGTATCCGTCGGAGGAGATTTTTTCTGGCAGAATTGGGGCGGTGATCCGGAAATGTATCGAGTTTGATCCGGACAGGCGGTATCAGAGTGTGGCAGAGCTGCAGGAAGATCTGCTGGCCGCTGAATCTGTTCAGAAAGATGCTTCTGCCGGTGAAACGAATGGAAAGCGGATAAAACATCCTTTTCTTCCGCCGGGCTTTCGCACAGGCACCGGTTGGAAGATGCTGACTGCCGTCATCGGCTATGCGCTGCTGTGGTATTTCGGACTGACATTGGAGGTCGGCGGAGAAAACGGAATTCCCCTGACCGGAGCGGCTCTGGCTGTGAACCGGATCAGCTTTATCGGTATGGGAATGCTGTGGATTTTCTTCTGGTTTGATTATCTGAATGTTCACCGTTTTCTTCCTCTAATGAAGAAGAAAGGGTGGAAAATCGTCGGATATGTGCTATATACGTTTTTGATTATGATAGTTATTCTGATTATTCTGACCGGAATTGAAAACATCATGTGATGAGGGCAGAATGATTGCGGACACAGGGATTATAACGGTGCAAGCCCGTTTGTAGCAAGAAATTCATTGACGGAAATCATATCCGTGTATTCATGGTTGATGCAGATGATCAGTGCCGCGTCCAGATTTTCCGTGGGAGCGAGCGCGGGCTGCCCGGCCATAAAAAGCGCCCGGTTGGTCTCTTTCACTGACATTTTCATGGCGATGCACAGGGGGATCAGCTTATATTTATCAGGGTGTTTTTTGCGCCCGTTGAAAATCTGGTAGGAGTAGTTTTTGTCTGTGTTGGAGCGTTTGATCACATCCGCGATGTGCAGCTCTGAATTCTGAGAAATGTAATAATTCAGGTAGCCAGCCAGCGTGTGGAAGGTTTGCGCAGATGCATGCCGTTCCATGAAGGCCTGAAAAGATTCCGGTTTGTCATCCATACTGTTCAGTTCATTTAAGAGATCTGTCGTGCGTTCATCTTTCATTCGTATTGATTCCGTTTCTGATTTTTCATGTAATTTATAATAAAGTGTTCGTCTCGGAAAATCAATATTGTCGGGGGTTGATGGGGCAAAAGTGTGCTGACAGCACACCGGAAAATATGGGATAAGCGGGATTATGAGTTGTTGAGTCAAAATTACCAGTTGCATTGAACTGAATTCTTTGCTAAGATATCCTCAAAGCATAAATTCTTTGAGTTTTCTCTGACATTCAACTGTCTGTTTTTCAAA
>JAJQBV010000104.1:0-1087 GCA_021203115.1 Clostridiales bacterium
GGCGGGAAAAACTTTTTAATTTTTTTATTGTCTACTTGACGGGAAGCACACCAATCTCGGAGTTGTCGGATTCTGTTTCATGATTTTTCTGTTCTTCCGTCTCTCCTGGCAAACCTACTTCTGCATCTACTATCTCGGCGACTCCACACTGATCGCCCCGCTGCTTTCAGCCATGAATCTTCCCCCGATCATTATCCTCTTCCTTGCACCCGCCATTATTAATAAGATCGGCAAGAAAAATGTCATGATTCTTGGCGGGGGATTGATCGTCGTAGGCGGAATCCTGTTTGCAGTTGCACAGACAAATATAGCTCTACTTTATATTTCTTCGGTCGTTCTGGGGATTGGGCAATCCTTCCCTCTGACAGCCGTATGGGCAGCACTTCCTGACGCCGCAGATTACGGCGAGTATAAATTCAAGACAAGAGCACCGGCTATCATTTATACCTACGGAACTTTCATGGTAAAAATGGGACAGGCCATAACCGCTCTGGTAGCCGGATGGATTCTGACAGGCATCGGTTATGACGGAACTGCCGCTGTGCAGACTGCCGGTGCTACCCACGGAATTTACATGGCAAACTGGGTCATGATTGTACTTGGCGGAGCATTAGTCATCCTGACTGCCTTGCCATACAACCTGGCAAAGGAAGAGCATGCGGAAATTATCAAAGAACTGGAAACCAGACGTAATTCATAAAACAGAAGGAGATCAGAAATGAAGCGAAAAATACGCGTGGCTCAATATGGTGTCGGACGTATGGGAAAAATGCATATTAAATACGCCATTATGAAAGGGGCCGAGCTCGTCGCTGCTCTGGATTGCAATCCGGAGCAAATCGGAAAAGATGCCGGAGAATTAGCTGGCATCGGTTCCATCGGTGTTCCCGTCAGCGACTCCAAAGATACCGCAGAAATTCTGATGGCAACAAAGCCCGACATTGTTATGATGGCGACCAGAAGTTTTCTTGCAGATTGCAAAGACGCACTTCTGGAATGCGTCTCCTGCGGCATAAACGTAATCACCATCTGCGAGGAAGCACTATGGCCTTTTACCACCTCTCGTGAAGCAGTAGCAGAAATTGAC
>JAJQBV010000104.1:1097-3305 GCA_021203115.1 Clostridiales bacterium
CAAAAAAACCTGGGGTCAGTGTCTGCGGCACCGGCTTTGCCGATGTATTCTGGGGGAACCTACCCGCTATGATCTTTGGTTCTGCTGCCAAAATAACCAAAATACACGGAAGCTGCATTGTAAATCTGGAAGATTACGGTGATGTATTGGCCGAGCGTCACGGAGTAGGATTGACATTAGATGAATACAAGGAACGCTTTGGTGAAGGAAAGTCAACCAAAAACGGTGCTGAGTTGAAAGACACCTGTTTTCTGGGCGATCAAAACGGTTGGATCTGCAAATATCTGGGTCTGACTATCCAAAACCAATCACTAATCGACTATCCGCTGATTTCCGACCGGGAACTGTTCTGCACTCCAATGAACATCCGTGTCCCGGCCGGGGATGTCATCGGTTCCTCCACGGTCTCCTCTACGGAAACCGCTGAAGGCATCACTGTAGAATTCGAAATTGGCGGAAAAGTATACGAAGAGGAAGATATCGACTCCACAAAATGGGTCATCACAGGCGATCCCTCCACCGAGGTAGTGATCAGTCAGCCTCCGACTCCGCAGCTGACCTGTACCATCTCCATCAACCGGATACCGGATGTCATCAATGCCGCGCCCGGCTATATCACGACAGATCAGCTGCCATTTAATCGATATCTGATCCGGCCGCTGAACGAATATGTAAACTAGAAGTCACTATTCACACCAAAACACCGGAATTAAATCGGGAGGATATTATGACAAATCGCGATGTACGAATACACATTATGGGTTCCTGTGTCGGAATGTTTATCGGAGCATCCCTGGGTGCCTACTTCGGTGAGGAATCCGGCACCCCTTATATTTATCTGGCAATCGGACTGGCTTTCGGTTTTTTAGCCGGATTCCTTATCACCCTATTCTTTATCCGGCACTCCGGGAAAAAGTCATAAATACATTCCGATTTGCCAACCAGGTAACCTCTCTCCTGCAAAAACCGGGAATCTGACATGCTATTCGCTCAGATTTCCGGTTTTTCATTTTTCTGATTTTCAAAAGGATATTTCAGCCCCCACTGCCGCCGCAGCTCGTCACACTCCTTTACAATCTCCATGCTTTTCTCCCACGACATAACCGGAGACTCGCATTTCCCGGTCCGGATACATTCGTTTACATGCCGGATCTCATATTGATAGCCCTCGTCCTCCATCTCCGGCACGCGCTGTTCCACGGGGCACCGCACCTCGCGGACAATGTTTTCACCATGTTCAAAGTCTTCCGGATATTCGACAATCTTCATCTGCGTAGGCTTCCAAAACTGCGGAATCTCAATATATCCTCCGGTGCCGTAAATGAACGCCGCGTCCACCATGGCCGTTCTCACACCGCTGCTCATCGTCGCCAGTTCCCCTTTGTCATATTGCGCGATGTAGCAGGCCTGCTCGTCAACCTGTATGTGATTTTCATCGGAGTCAATGGTCGCCAGACTCCGCATGCGAACCGGATACTTTCCAAACACCTCATTGGCAAAATGCAGGTTATAGACACCCACATCCAGCAAGCCGCCTCCGGCAAGGTCGGGGTTCAGTAATCTGGATTCCTTATGATCTGCGGGCACGCAAAACGAAAAAGACGACTGAAGGTCCCGAACCTCCCCGATTGTCCCTCGCCCGATCTCTGCTTTTAGCACGCGCATCAACGGGAAAAACCGGGTCCATATGGCTTCCATAAAAAACACATGGTTTTTCTTTGCGCAGTCAAGCATCTCCCCCAGATCAGCCGCGTTCACAGCGGCAGGCTTTTCAACCAGCACGGATTTTCCGTTCTCCATCGCAAGAATCGCCAGCTCCTTATGTGCCGTGTGAAGCGCCGCAATATAAACCGCCTGAATCTCCGGCATCTTCACGAGCTGCTCATAAGTAGCAGAAACCAGAATGTGATATTTCTTTGCCTTTTGCCGCGCATGCTCCGGATTTCGGGAGGCGATGGCCGCGATCTCCATATCGCTGCACTGCATGGCGCCCCTCATCCAACGGTCCACAATGCCCCCGGAGCCCATAATTCCCCATTTTACTGTCTCTGTCTTTTCTGTATCATTTCCGTTCATGCTCACCTCCGGGAAAGTATCCTGCTCGATCACCAAGATTCTCCTTAGTACATAATTTCCTCAACAGATACCGATTCAAACATACATCCGCATCATCAAAGCCGTTACGTTCTATATCACCCAGACATTCAA
>JAJQBV010000194.1 GCA_021203115.1 Clostridiales bacterium
CGGAAACCGCCAGCAGGGACGGAATCGCCACATGGTACTCGTCCACCCCGCGGTCGGAGAGGATCATGACGTTTGCGCCCTCCCGGTATGCCCGGTCCACCTCCACGAAGAGGCGCTCAATCGCTTTCTCCAGGCTGATATTTTTATAGTAAATCAGTGAAATCACGCTGACCTTAAAGCCCGGACGGTTCATATTTTTAATCTTCATCAGATCCGTGTTGGTCAGGATCGGGTTGCGGATTTTGAGCACCTGACAATTGTCCGGCACTTCCTCCAGAATATTTCCGTCCTCCCCGACATAGGTCGTTGTGGAGGTGACAACCTCCTCACGGATGGCGTCAATCGGCGGGTTGGTCACCTGCGCGAACAACTGTTTAAAATAGTTAAACAGCGGCTGGTGGTCGTCGGACAGCGCCGCCAAGGGGATATCGATTCCCATCGCGGCCGTTCCCTCCTGTCCGTCCCGTGCCATGGGAAGCATGACATTGTTTACGGACTCGTAGGAATATCCAAACGCCTTCTGCATCCGGCTCAGATCCTCGCCGGTATAGCGCGGCACGCGCTCGTTGGGGATTTTTAAATCCTTCAGCTCCAGCATGTACTCGTCGATCCACTGGCCGTAGGGCTGCTTGCCCGCGTAATTCTCTTTCAGCTCCTCGTCGTCGATCACCTTTCCCTTGATCGTATCCACCAGAAGCATCTTGCCCGGCCGCAGGCGATCCTTCGCCACAATCTTCGTCGGGTCGATATCCAGGACACCCACCTCGGAGGAAAGAATCAGGTAATCGTCGTCGGTGATGTAATAGCGGGAAGGGCGCAGACCGTTACGGTCCAGCACGGCTCCCAACAGATCACCGTCCGAGAACACGATGGACGCCGGGCCGTCCCACGGCTCCATCATCATCGCATAATATTGGTAGAAATCCTTTTTCTTCTGGGACATGATGTGGTTGTTCTCCCACGGCTCCGGAATGGTGATCATCACCGCCAGCGGAAGCTCCATCCCGCTCATGACAAGAAACTCCAAAGTGTTATCCAGCATAGCGGAGTCGGAACCCGCCACATTGACAACCGGAAGAATCTTGGAAAGCTGTCCGCCCAGATGCTCGGACTCCATGGTCTCCTCCCGCGCCAGCATCTTATCCGAATTGCCGCGGATCGTGTTAATCTCACCGTTATGTACAATAAAGCGGTTCGGATGCGCCCGCTCCCAGCTCGGATTCGTGTTTGTGGAAAAACGGGAATGAACCGTGGCGATCGCCGACTCGTACTCCTCATCCTGCAGATCGTCAAAGAAAAGCCGCAGCTCATTCACGAGAAACATTCCTTTATAAACAATCGTGCGGCTGGAAAGGGATACCACATAGGTATTATCGTTGGATTGCTCAAAGATCCGACGGGCCACATAGAGCTTCCGGTCAAAATCCAACCCCTTCGCCACGCCGTCCGGCCGCTTGATAAACGCCTGCAGAATGTACGGCATGCAATCCAGCGCCTTCTGTCCGATCACGGACGGATTGATGGGAACCTCTCTCCATGCCAGAAACTCCAGCCCTTCCCTGCCGGCAATCACCTCAAACATCTTCTTCGCCTGATTGCGCTTCAGCTCATCCTGCGGGAAGAAAAACATGCCGATACCGTAATCCCGCTCGCCGCCGATGTCAATGCCCTGCTCAACCATCACCCTGCTGAAAAAACGGTGAGAGATCTGAAGAAGAATCCCGACACCGTCTCCGGTCTTGCTCTCGGCATCCTTCCCTGCCCGGTGCTTTAAATTCTCCACAATCCTCAACGCGTTCTCCACCGTCTGATGCGTCTTAACGCCCTTAATATTCACCACAGCGCCGATACCGCAGCTGTCATGCTCAAACCGCGGATCATACATACCTTCCGGATGCGCGTTGGCCTCATTCATCTGAAAACTTTCCATCGCTCAATTCCTTTCTATGTAACTGAAAAAATGGTTTTCTGATTTCTGCAAAGAAAAAGACTATTTCCCCATTGGAAACAGTCTCCTTTGACTTATCGAAATCCACTATACTATAGAATTCCAGCTTTGTAAAGTAGAAATATTTACTAAACTGTCAGATAATTTGTAAATTTAATTATTTTTGTGTATTTATCTGACAATTTATTTTTTTGGACTTTTATATAATTCATTTCCCCCTCTGTGATTCCAGTTCCCGTTTCATCGTCAGTACTGTTTTTCCCAGAACCGGATGCACCTTCCCCGGGCAAAGCTCTGCCAGCGGCTCCAGCACAAACATCCGGTTTTCCATATCCGGGTGCGGCACGAGCAGATCGCTCTGCTCCATCACCGCATCGTCATAAAAGAGAATATCCAGATCCAGCGTCCGGGGTCCCCAGTGAATCTCCCGCTTCCGGCCGGTCTCCTCCTCCACCTTCTGTAAAAACCCGAGCAGCTCATACGGCGTATACAACGTCTGCAGGACAACTGCCGCGTTGACAAACATTCCCTGATCGGCGTAGCCGTAGGGCTCCGTCTCGAAAAACGAGGATACCTTGACGCCGCGAAGCTGCGGATTCTCACTCATGCGCTTTAATCCGTACTGGAGAAAGCCGACACGGTCGCCCAGATTGGAACCGATGGAGAGATAGGCGGTGTGCCACTCCCGGCTGATTGCCACCGAAGCCGTCTCAATCGGGAGGGCGATCGGCGCCCATGGTTTTTTGATTTCCAGATCGATCCGCCGCACACCGGGGATATCCTGCAGAATGACCTCCGCCAGATGCTCCGCCACCGCCTCCAGCAGCTTGAAGGTGTGCGTCTTCATATACTCTGAGATAAAATGGCAGACTGCGCCATAATCCACGGACAGGCGGAGATTATCGGTAAATCCGGCCTTCCGCGTGTCTGTGCAGAGCGACGCGTCAACGAGGAACTTCTGCCCCAGCTTCGTCTCCTCCGGGTAGACGCCGTGATGAGCGTAGACTTCGAGATTTCTTATCTTAATCTGATCGGACATTCTATTTTCGCTCCCTTTCCGCCATCATGCTCTACAGCGCATCGTAATTGATCCGGCGATTTTTGAAATAATATTCTTTGTCATGGTCATTGATCTCGCGCATGACGCAGCAGGGATTGCCCACCGCCACCACATTCGCCGGAATGTCCTTCGTGACCACGCTCCCGGCGCCGATCACCGTATTCTCCCCGATGCTCACGCCCGGCATCACGATCACGCCCGCGCCCAGCCAGCAGTTCCGCCCGATATGAATCGGCATATTATACTGGAAATATGCGCCTTCGCGAAGCTCCGGGC
>JAJQBV010000046.1 GCA_021203115.1 Clostridiales bacterium
TATCCGCCTAAGGCTCATACTGCATCAGCTCCAACCCTGTCACATCCTGATTGATATAGTAAATATAGTAATCTGTCTCTGCCGTTTTCTCTTTCCCGCATCCCGCTGCAACAAGCAGAACGGACATGACAAAGGCGAGAGCAATCAACAGAAATCCTCGCTTTCTTTTCCCTCTCAATCTGAGATCCTCCTTCGAGAAAATAAATTACTCAATATAATTCAACGGAATGCAGACGGTAAATGTCGTCCCCTCATCCGGCACACTCTCCACACGGATCGTCCCCCGGTGCAAAATCACCGCACTCTTTGTGATGGCAAGTCCCAGTCCGGTCCCGTCGATCTCATTGGAGTGGGATTTGTCCACGCGGTAAAACCGTTCAAAAATCTGATCCTGAGACTCCTCCGGAATTCCGATGCCGTTGTCCTGCACCGCAACATAAAAATACTGATGATCCGCGTTGAGGGACACATGTACCCATCCCTCCGGACGATTATATTTGATCGCGTTCTCGATCAGGTTTGACAATGCCAGCGTCAGCATGACTTCATCAATATCGGCAGTGACCGGCCGGAAGCTCTCCAGCACCAGATCCACATTTTTCTTGCGGGCAATCGGCCGCAGCCTTTTCATGATCAGCTCCAGCAGATCATTGATATTCGTCGGCACGATATTGACATCCGGGGAAGTCCGATCCATCTTCACTAACGACAACAGGTCGTTGATGATCTGATTTTCCCGATCGATCTCCGCCCCGATATCCGTCATAAACTCCCGGTAGACCTCCACCGGAACCTCCTCCTGCATGATCAGGGAGTCCGCCAGAACCTTCATGGAGGCAAGCGGCGTCTTCAGCTCATGCGAGACATTCGACACAAACTCCTGGCGGGACTGGTTCACCGTCTGAATCCGCCCCAGTATCTCATCACATGCCGCGGAGATCATCGCGGTCTCAGAATAAGTGTCAACTCTCTTAAAGTCACGTTCATATCCGTCCTGCACATTGCGAATGGACTGTGCCAACCGCTGCAGCGGCTTTGTCATTTGTGTTGTGACCAGCAAGGCCACCACGATGATTGCGACATCCAGCAACAGGGTAATCAGCCAGAACCACTGCCGCATATACTTGAGATTTAACTCAATACTGTCCGTGGAGACGCTGACCACCATCACGCCGATGGTTTCCAGGGAATCCGTGTCAACAATCGGGAGTGTCACTTCAATGTAATGATATTTATCGTCATATGTGTGTGTAGTCTCTCCCTGATACGCGATGATCACATCCTGCGTCAGAATCAGCTTTCCCTCATCCATGTTATAGGTGTCATCCACAATCCGGAACGTGTTATCCGTGAGGATAATCCGCCCATCATAGATTGTAGACATCTGATCAAGCTGCAGGGAAATCGAATCGGACTCCAGCGTCGTCAGATAATCGCTGGCCGCAATCTGCGTTGCAAGAAGCTTCGCCTGACTGGTAATCTCCGTGTCGCGAACGGATACCGCCCGGTTTTCATAGATCGACAAAAGACCCGCCCTCAGCACAAAGCCGGGGGCGATTCCAAATATCATTATTATAAGCAGAATGCGAAATCTGAGACTTTTTAATATATCCACAATCCTTTTCAAGCCAATTCCCTCTATTTATCCGAATGATAAAAATATCCGACGCCCCACTTCGTGTGAATGTACCTCGGCTCGCTCGGATTGGCCTCCACCTTCTCGCGAAGGCGGCGCACATGGACATCAACCGTCCGAAAATCGCCCGGATACTCATAACCCCAGACGAGATTCAGGAGCCGCTCGCGGCTGTACACCTTATTGGGTGTTTTTACCAGAAGCTCCATCAGGTCAAACTCCTTCGCGGTCAGCTTAACCTCTTTTCCCTGAATAAACAGGCGCCGGCTGTCACAGTCAAGCTTCAAATCGCCGTCGATGATGAGATTCGGGTTCTGGATCTCCTGCGAGCGCGCAGTCCGGCGCATGATCGCTTTGATCCTCGCCTTTACCTCCAGGATATTGAACGGCTTGGTAATGTAATCGTCCGCACCATACTCTAATCCCAGAATCTTATCCATATCCTCACCCTTTGCGGTGAGCATGACGATAGGAACATCCGAGAACTCCCGGATCGTCTGACAGACCTCCAATCCGTCCATCTTCGGAAGCATAATATCCAACAGGATGATGTCATACTCCTTGTTCCTCGCCATCTCCAATGCTTCTTCCCCGTCATAGGTACAGTCCACTTCCATACCATCCTGAATCAGGCTGAAGCGAATTCCCTTTACAATCAATTTCTCATCGTCTACGACCAGCACCTGTTTTGCCATGCGGCTTCTTTCCTCCCCTCAGATTGTTATCTCATCCTTTATTCTGTCATAGGTAGCCTGTGCAATCCCACTCATCTGCATGATCTCCTCCACGCTCTGAAAAGCGCCGTGCTCCTCCCGGTAAGCAACGATCGCGGCTGCTTTCGCATCCCCGATTCCGCTGAGCGCAGTCAGCTCGGATACAGACGCTGTGTTGATATTCACTCTTCCGTCATCCGAAGATGCAGAACTCTCCGTCTCAGCCGTCCCGGCCTCCTCCGCCGCCTCATCGACTGTCGGAATGTAAATCATTTCACCATCCTCAACAGTCTGCGCCAGATTAACACTGCGCGCATCCGCGTCCTGTGTCAAACCGCCCGCCATCTCTACCAGCCGATAGATGCGATCCGTGCTCGAAAGCTCATAAACTCCGGGGGCCGCCACTGCCCCGCAGATATAGACACAGACTGTACCGGTGCTCTCCGCCTCCGGTTCCGCCGCTATCTCTTCGTCGGAGGAAATGTCCTCCTGTACAGAGAGATCCTGCTTCAGTATGACATCCGGATCCGCAGTCCCGCAGCCATGAAAAATAAGAAACGCCGCACAAGCCATATACAGTATTCTACGCTTCATCCGATGCATCTCCTCCACACCCGGATGTAAAGCGTTTCCATGCTTTACATCAATTTTAACATTCTCAAAAAATATTACAACCCTATTAATAAAATTTTAAAGAATCCTTTTTCTTTTATGCCGCACCAGGCACATAAGAGCTGCAGCTGCCGATGACAATACAAGAACCAGAGCAGCCGCTGCTGCCCGACTTCTCGCAGCCTCACCGGTGTCCGGAAGGGTAAAAGAGGTATGATCCTTCACCTGGCAGGACAGATTGTAAAAACACCACGCCTCCGCCACCGTAACCACGACGCCCACGGACAGATCATAGCTCTAGAAATTCTCTGTCGATTCCGT
>JAJQBV010000215.1 GCA_021203115.1 Clostridiales bacterium
TGTGTATGCTGTGTGACGGAGACATGGTGCTCGCACTGGATAAAACGGGAAGCAACTATAGCGGAACGACATTCCCCGGCGGCCATGTGGAGGCAGGCGAGATTTTTTCGGAGGCGGTCATCCGCGAGATGCGGGAGGAGACCGGCTTGACGATCCGGCATCCGGTACTGAAGGGCATCTATCACTGGTATCGCGACGGTTTACATAACGTGGGACTGCTTTATCGTGCGGATTCATACGAGGGGGACCTGAAAAGCTCCGACGAAGGACAGGTTTACTGGATCTCCCGAGAAGAGTACGAGAAAAAGGATCTGGCCGTCGGGATGAGGCGGGTTCTGCAGATTATGGATGATGAGAATTTGACGGAGTGCTTTATGGATGTGCAGCCGGACGGCGGCATCCGGGAGTACATGTCCTGAAAACGGGGAAACCGTGGTGCGAGATGCGGTGCGTTTTGAATGATTAGCCGTGCTTTGCGTGAAAACAACCTGTGTATAAATTAGAAATCTCCCGCATACATTGTTGTAAAAGAGAATGTCTGCGGGGATTTTTTGAAAAGTTATATTGAAGAGCGGGCGGTTAAAATCACCCAATATATTATAGACTACAATGCAACGGTGCGGCAGGCGGCGAAGAAATTCGGAATCAGTAAGTCGACAGCGCACAAGGATTGTTCGGAGAGAATTCAATCCATCAACCCCTCTCTGGCAAAGGAAGTCCGAAAGGTTCTGGATGTGAATAAATCCGAGCGGCACATCCGGGGCGGGATGGCGACACGGGAGAAGTATCTGCATCAGAGAGGGTGACGGGATACATAAAACAGAAAATTCAAAATAATCAGAGGGAATCTGATCGGCCTATATGGCGGATTGATGCCCTCTGATTTTTGTTGCCGATGGTTTTACAGATAAGAAACAGAAATCCTGTTTGCCGGAATCTCACGCTCTGTAAGCTCGTCCGTAGTCTCGCCGAGGACAATTCCGCAGCAGACTGTGTGTCCCTCCGGAAGATTCAGCTTTGCGATCAGCTCCGGAGTCTGGTTCAATGCGGCGACCGCACCCCAAATCAGGCAGCTTCCGAGACCGAGATCCGTGGCTGCCAGCGACATATTTTCCGTCATGATGGCAGCGTTGGAATAAGAAACATTGCCGTTGGCGGGATCCGGAATCGGCGTGGAGAACAGAATCAGGCAGGGCGCGCCATAGAGCGGCGTTCTGGACGGATCGCCGAAAAAGCCGGCGGCCGCACGGTCGATCTCGTGGAGCAGATCTTTGTCTCTGATAACCGTCATATGCATCGTGTCAAATTTCCCCATGCCGATCGGCGAAGCCTGTCCGGCCTGCAGTACGGTCTGAAGTGCAGCATCGGACAATGCGCCGGTGTAGCTGCGGGTAGATTTACGGGTATTGATTGTTTTTAATGTTTCCATAAATGATGAATCCTCCTTACGCTATAAGTTAAATGACTGTAATCATTATAAGGTCGCATGGAAAACATGGCAAGGGTTTCATACTTTTTTTATAAATGCCGGAATTCGGAAAGAAGTGTCTCTGCCGCAAACATTTCCCCTTGTCAGAGGGTCGGAAAGTAGACTATAATGTGCGTATACTGCAGAGAAGAACACATAAATAGACACAGGAGGATTTTTCATGACCGGAGAGATGGTAATTGTCTTGGATTTTGGCGGTCAGTACAATCAGCTCGTGGCGCGGCGCGTCCGCGAGTGCAATGTTTACTGCGAGATTTATTCTTATAAAACCCCGATCGGGAAGATAAAAGAGATGAACCCGAAGGGGATTATTCTGACAGGCGGACCGAACAGTTGTTATGAGGAGGATTCGCCGACATACACAAAGGAATTGTTTGAACTGGGGATTCCGGTGCTCGGCCTTTGCTATGGGGCGCAGCTTATGCAGCATATTCTCGGCGGAAAGGTGGAGCGGGCCGAGACCCGCGAATACGGGAAAACGGAGGTTCTGGTCGATACCGGTTCACAGCTGTTTCATAATGTCCTGCCCAGTACCATCTGCTGGATGAGTCATTTTGACTATATTTCGAGAGTGGCTCCGGGATTTACGATCACGGCGCATACGGAAAACTGTCCGGTCGCTGCGGCGGAAAATGCCAAGCAGGGACTCTACGCGATTCAGTTCCATCCGGAGGTTCTGCATACGCAGGAGGGGACGAAGATGCTCTATAATTTCGTCCGCGGAGTCTGCGGCTGTGCGGGCGACTGGAAGATGGACTCTTTTGTGGAGCGATCCATTCGAGAGATTCGGGAGAAAGTCGGGGATGGGAAGGTGCTCTGTGCGCTCTCCGGCGGTGTGGACTCTTCCGTGGCTGCCGTACTGCTGGCGAAAGCGGTGGGCGACCAGCTGACCTGTGTGTTTGTGGATCATGGCCTGCTTCACAAAAACGAGGGAGACGAGGTGGAAGCCGTTTTCGGCCCGGAGGGAGAGTATGATCTGAATTTCATCCGTGTTAATGCGCAGCAGCGGTTTTATGATAAGCTGGCCGGCGTGTCGGAGCCGGAGAGAAAGAGAAAAATCATCGGCGAGGAGTTTATCCGCGTCTTTGAGGAGGAAGCGAAAAAAATCGGGGCTGTGGATTTCCTGGTGCAGGGGACGATTTATCCCGATGTGGTGGAGAGCGGTCTCGGCGGTGAATCCGCTGTCATCAAATCCCATCACAATGTCGGCGGGCTTCCGGACTATGTCGATTTTAAGGAAATCATTGAGCCTTTGAGAAATCTGTTTAAGGACGAGGTCCGTAAAGCCGGACTGGAGCTGGGACTTCCGGAATATCTGGTCTTCCGTCAGCCGTTCCCCGGACCGGGGCTCGGCATCCGCATCATCGGTGATGTGACAGAAGAAAAGGTTCGTATCGTCCAGGATGCCGACGCAATCTACCGCGAGGAAGTCGCAAACGCGGGGCTGGACAAGGAGATCAACCAGTATTTCGCGGCGCTCACCAATATGCGCTCCGTGGGCGTGATGGGCGATGAGCGGACATATGACTATGCGGTGGCGCTGAGAGCCGTGAAGACGATTGATTTCATGACGGCGGAGGCGGCGGAAATCCCGTTCGAGGTGCTGAATAAGGTGATGAACCGGATTATCAATGAGGTCAAGGGCGTCAATCGCGTGATGTATGATCTGACGAGTAAGCCGCCCGGGACGATAGAGTTCGAATAGACCCCACGTCTCGGAGAAGCCTTATTTTTGATATGCTCCCCATATGGTAGACATTGAAAATATTCAAAATCTACTATATG
>JAJQBV010000210.1 GCA_021203115.1 Clostridiales bacterium
CGCGTTTCAGGTCGTTTTTGTTAATGTAATCAATGACCTTGTTGTCATCCTTAAAATTCTTATCCGGGTTTTCCTTACGCACTCTGGGAATCCTGAAATCCATGTCGGCATGGATAAACACACTGACGCACTCTGCGGTATCACGCAACGCATAATCTGCGCAGCGCCCGACAATGATGCAGGACTCCGCAGCCGCAAGCTTACGGATGGTATCAAACTGCGCCAGAAATACCTTATGGTTTAAAGGGAGGTCATTGAAATAGTTACCCATACCATACCGGCTCGGCGAATAGGTATCTGTGACCAGCGAATACAGAAAGCTGCCGTTGTGTTCATCATTCTTTCTGATGACCTCCTCACAAAAGCCGCTCTCCTGCGCTGCTATGGTCAGGAGCTCTTTGTCGTAGCATTTGATGCCGAGCTTTTCCGACAGTTTCATCCCGATCTCCAGACCGCCGCTGCCGTACTCTCTCCCTACAGTGATTACCATATTTTTCATAACGAACCCTCCTAATCTCAACTGGATTTATACGTTCGCCGTGCCACTCGGAAATCTCCGATTTCCAGCTTTGCATAAGTTCGATTACGTGAATTGAAAATTCGCTATCTCACTTATCGTTGTCCGGGCTTCGCCCTATATCAGAGCATAGATAGACATCCCCTTTCGCGCCAGCGCGACGTGTCCGTCTATCTGCACTCTGCTGCACGGCTCATTGCCTACGCACATTTTACCATAAGTTTCTCATTTGCGAAACCGTTTCAGCAAATCTTCCATATATTGTGGAATCGGCGCCTGAAATTCAACATATTCGCCTGTCGATGGATGGAGAAAACCGATGGTCATGGCATGAAGTGTCTGACCCTGAAGCCCCGGAACGGCGTAATTTTTTGATGTTCCTCCGTATAATTCATCTCCCAGCAGAGGATGGCCGGTCTGTGACATGTGTACCCGGATCTGATGCGTGCGCCCGGTCTCTAAGATGAATTCGACATAGGTATAGCGCGAAAACCGCTCCAGAACACGGTAATGTGTGACAGCCGGTTTGCCGTTCCGGGTAACGACAGCCATTTTTTTTCGCTGTGTTGGGTGCCGTCCTATGTCGCCGCTCACGGTGCCCTCATCATCCCGCAGCACGCCGCAGACGATACCGCGATAAACCCGCCTGACGGTATGCGCCTTGATCTGCTCCGCGATATTCAGGTGGGAATCGTCTTTTTTGAATACGATCAGCGAGCCGGTGGTATCCATATCGATCCGGTGTACGATGCCGGGCCGTATTTCCCCGTTTATGCCGGAGAGACTGTCCGCATAATGATACATCACTGCATTGACGAGTGTACCGCTGTAATGCCCGGCGGAAGGATGTACCACCATGCCCTTTGGCTTGTTCACAATCAGCAGATCATCGTCCTCATACAGAATATCCAGCGGGATATTTTCCGGACAGATATCGACGGATTGGGCGGCGGGGATCTCGACCGATACCAGATCGCCCGCTTCTACGGAGGCGCCGGTTTTTGTGATGACTTCACCCTGCACGGAAACCTGTCCTGACCGGATCAGTTTCTGAAAAAAAGAGCGGGATTGTTCCGGATAAATCTGTGCAAGAAATTTATCCAGCCGCTCTCCCGCTAACGCTTCCTGAACTTCGAATTGTTGTTTCATTTTGGCAACTCTTTCACACTTGAATGATTCTCTCAAAGATCCCGCTTCTTTTTTCCCTGAAAGCCAAGGCTTTGCAGTATTTCCGTGAAATCCTCTTCGCGGAGCTTAAACAGAACGACAAGGACCAGCAGGACTGTCGAACAGGTCACATAAATATCGGCCACATTAAATACCGGAAAATCGATCAGGACAAAGTAAAAAAAGTCTACGACATACTCCTGCGTCACACGGTCTATAAAATTGCCGACTGCTCCGGCAGAGATCAGCACAAGGAAGACGCGAATCAGACGATATTTCTTTGTAAAAGGCAATCTTGCATACATATATACGATTACGGCTAAAATAACAACCGTGATCACGATGAACATATTTCGCTGCCCCTGGAGAATCCCGAAGGCTGCGCCGTGATTCTCGAGATAATACAGTTCAAAAACATTCTCGATCAAAATGACGGGATCGCAGCCGCGAAGCCCCAGAACGGCCCATTTTTTTGTGATCTGGTCCAAAAGTGTAAGCAAGACAAAGCAGATGCTTCCGCATAAAACACTGGAAAGCGGTTTGATTTTATTCTCCATATCCGATTTCCCCTGATAAAGGAAGTGATATTTGCGCACTTCTCATAAAAAAAGTCAGTCATTGAATCATTCCGACTGACTTTGATTTGACAAAACTCCATGTGGTTGCAGAGTAAACAATATTCCCTGATCAGATGTCCGTTTGCAGAGAGGAGGTGTCAAACGCATTTACGATATTCTGGAAATCTCCGGAGATATCAACGTTGTGAGGAGTCACTATAAAGATGTAGTGGGATATCTTCTGAAGGTTTCCTGCGATCGCAAAGCAGGATCCGGATGTAAAGTCGATGATTCGCTGTGCGATCTCGAGATCAAGTCCCTCCAGATTCAATACAACGGTCCTGCCGGCAAGCAGCGTCTCCGTAATCTCTCTGGCATCCTCGACTGATGTGGGTTTCACAACACAAACTTCCATGGTACTCTGACCTCCCTGTGTCCTTCTGGACGGACGCATCGGCGTGACCTTTCCGGAAGTCTGCGCCGGTTTGACTGTCGGCTGTTTGGATGGTTCTCTTACAGGAGCGATATCCTCCGGCTCATCCTCCTGTCTTCTGCGGTCGCGGCGGGAAAATCTTCTGGGAGGGATGTAATCCTCCTCGTCCTCCTCATCGTAGAACTCATCGTCATAATAGTCATCCTCGTCCGAGTTCAGCCGCATTGCATTTAAAAACTTATCCATCACACCCATTTCTCTATCTCCAATCCGTTTACTGTAATTTTAATCCGTAATCTCTCTCGCCGAAAATACCGGTACCGACGCGCACCATGGTCGCGCCTTCCTCGATGGCGACTTCATAGTCTCCCGTCATCCCCATGGACAAAATAGACATACATACATTATCTATTTTTTTATATGCAATGTCAACAGATAATTCTCTGATTTTGCGAAAATAAATGCGGTTCTCCTCCGCGTCCTCTACAAAGGGCGAGATCGTCATCAAACCCTGAATATGTATGTTCGGAAGCTTTGCCGCCTCGGTCACAAGACGGATCGTCTCATCCGAAGAA
>JAJQBV010000161.1 GCA_021203115.1 Clostridiales bacterium
ATGATATACTTTTCCTACAGTCGCGACAGATTTTATTTCTGAAATTCAACTGTCCGATGGGAGTGCCGGGTCGGCGCTCTGTCTGGTTTTTCATGGCATATTCGCCGGAAAATCAGCTTTACACTTATTTCTATTTCTTTTATAATGGAGGAGGATATTTATGGAGTACAGAAAAACATTACAGGAGCTGACGCTGTTAGACCGGTTTTTGTTCGAGGAGACCATGGAAAAACCGGAGAACATGCAGGCGGTGCTGGAGATCATTCTGGGGAGGAATCTCGTCTTAAAATACCTTCCGCAGGCGGAAAAAGAGCAGCGGACTTCGTCTAGGTTCCGGTTTGTCAAGCTGGATGTCTGGGCACAGGATGAGGAAGGTGCCGTTTACGACACGGAGGTTCAGGCGCGCAATACGGGCAACCTGCCGAAGCGGACCCGGTATTATCAGGCACTGATCGACAGCAAGATGCAGGAGCCTGGGGTGGACGATTTTAATGACCATGGCCCGGTCTTCATCATTATGATTATGCCGTTTGACCTGTTTGGGGAAAAGAAGTACCGTTATACCTTTACTATGCAGTGTGAGGAAGTGCCCGGCGTGAAGCTGGATGACGGCGCGGTACGGATTTTCCTGAACACCCGCGGACAGGACGGGGAAGGCATCACGCCGGAGCTAAAGGAGCTTCTGTACCTCATCGAGCACACGAACGACAGGGAACGGGTTTTCCAAAGCGAGCAGGTCAGGCGGATCAGCGAGAGCGTCCGGACAATCCAGAACAATGAGGAGGTAGGTGTACGGTATATGCAGGCATGGGAAGAGATTCTGATGGAGCGGCGGGAGGCCAGAGAAGAGACACTGAAAGAAGTGCAGCATCTGATTGATGAGGCGGAGCAGGAAACCGATAGAATCAAGAGGGAAGCGCATGACAGGGAAGTGAATGTTTTTGTAAACTTGTTAGAACATGGAATTTCTGTGGAGGAGGCAAAGAATATTACAAGCAGCGGTGATGATATTGTAAGACAGGCGATTGCGCGAAGAAAACAGGAAAGCTGACAGGGAGATTGAAAATTTCTCTTGCAATCCACCGTCTCCTGTGTTAGAATCTTTTCCAGTTATGGGCGTCGGACGGATGACCCTGAGTTTTTGCACGGGAGGTGTGTTTCGTGGATACGGTAAAACTGATCGTAAAGATTTTATTTATGATAATGAGCGTCGTGATGACAGTGATCGTCCTGATGCAGGAGGGCAAGGGCAACGGGCTCGGCTCCCTGTCCGGTTCCAATATCGACAGTTACTGGGGCAAGAACAAGGGACGTTCGATGGAGGGTGTGCTTGTGAAGACCACGAGGATTCTGCTGATCATTTTTCTCGCGGGTGCCGCAGCGATGAATATCGGAAGCTTTCAGTAATGATTGAGGAGTACACAAGAGGCTGTCGTGAGTATGCGGCAGCCTTTTATATATTATGAATGAGTTTGATAAACGAAAAAAAGTAATCTATGATTTTATCTGTGACGACTACTATAAACCGATGAAGGTGAAGGAGATCGCCATCGTTCTGAATATTTCCCGTGAGCAGAGGAGCGATCTGCAGGAGGTTTTGAACGCGCTTCTCGCGGAGGGGAAGGTTGAGGTTTCCGGGCGCGGGAAGTACCGCAAGGGGAGAGAACACACGGCGACCGGCGTCTTTACCGCTAATGCGCGCGGCTTCGGTTTCGTGACGGTCGAGGGCGAGGAGGAGGACATTTTCATTGCGGAATCCCATCTGGGCGGCGCTATTCACGAGGATGTGGTGCAGATTGTCTATATTCCATCCAACGGCAGGCGCCGGGAGGGGAAGGTCGTAAAGATTCTGGAGCATGGGTTAAAGACGCTGGTCGGGACCTATGAACAGAGCAGCAAGAGCTACGGATTCGTTCGGCCGGACAACCCCCCGGATCCGGATGGATGTCTTTGTCCCGGCAGAGTGCTCCCGCGGAGCTGTGGACGGGCACAAGGTGGTTGTGGAGCTGACTTCCTACGGGGAGCACGGGCACAAGCCGGAAGGACGGGTAATCGAGATTCTCGGACACCGGAACGATCCGGGGACGGATATCCTCTCGCTGGTGCGGGCATATGATCTCCCGACGGAGTTTCCGGAGAAGGTGCTGCATCAGGCGGAGCGGGCGGCAAAACCGGTCTCTGAGGCGGACCGGGCCGGACGACTGGACCTCCGGGCGTGGCAGACCGTCACGATCGACGGGGAGGACGCGAAGGATCTGGACGACGCCGTGACGATCACGCGGACAGCGGACGAGTTTGAGTTGGGCGTTCATATCGCCGATGTGACGAATTATGTGCAGGAGCACAGCGCGTTGGATCGGGAGGCGCTTCGGCGCGGCACCAGCGTTTATCTGGTGGACCGGGTGATCCCCATGCTGCCCCACACGCTCTCCAACGGCATCTGTTCGCTGAATCAGGGCGAGGATCGTCTGGCGCTCAGCTGTATGATGACGATTGACCGGAAGGGAAACATCACGGGGCACAGGATCGCGGAGTCGGTCATCCGTGTGGACCGCCGCATGACCTACACCGATGTGAACCGCATTATCACGCTGCGGGATGCGGAGGCAATGCGGGAGTACGCGGATTTTGTCCCCATGTTTTTTGATATGAGGGAGGCGGCGGAGCTTCTGCGGGCGAAACGGCGCAGGCGCGGCTCCATCGACTTTGATTTTCCGGAGACGAAGGTGGAGCTGGATGAGAGCGGCCGTCCCGTAAAGATCGCGCCCTACGAGCGCAACCCGGCGACCCGGATCATCGAGGATTTCATGCTGGCGGCAAACGAGACCGTGGCGGAGGACTATTTCTGGCAGGAGCTGCCTTTCGTCTACCGCACGCACGAGACGCCCGATGCGGAGAAAATCCGTCAGCTCGGCACCTTTATCAATAACTTCGGTTTCCATATCCGGGTCGGGTCGGAGGAGATTCATCCGAAGGAGCTGCAGAAGCTGTTGGGACAGATCGAGGATTCACCGGCGGAGCCGTTGATTTCCCGGCTGACGCTTCGCTCCATGAAGCAGGCACGCTACTCCGTGGAGTGCGTGGGGCATTTCGGCCTGGCGGCGAAGTATTACTGTCATTTCACCTCACCCATCCGCCGTTACCCGGATCTGCAGATTCACCGCATCATCAAGGACAATCTGCGCGGGAGGATGTCTGAGG
>JAJQBV010000138.1:0-4395 GCA_021203115.1 Clostridiales bacterium
TATCTGGATTATAACAATCTGACAGAAGAAATGTACGATTTCTATGTGAACCGGAACGCCCTTAATATGCTGCAGGGACAGGCGGTTCTGCTGGAGATCGCGAAGGCGGAGGGATTTTCCTATACGCCGGAGGAATTGGAGCAGGAGCTTTACGTGATGGCCCGCGGATATCAGACGACGGTGGACAGCTTAAAAGAAATGATCGGGGAAGCCGGCGTTTTGATGGTGGGCGAGGATATTCTTCACAAACAGGCGTTGAATTTTATTACGGAGCAGAGCGTGGAAATTTGATCGGCTGCAACATAGATTACATGTAACTGTGAAGGCACTGAACAGTCACGATCACACAAGGAGAGAAGGCCATGACAAAGACACATATGGTACAGGTAGTGGTTGGCGGGAAGATTCTGACGATGGGCGGATCCGGTGATGAGGTTCACATTCAGAAGGTAGCGTCCTGTGTCAACCGCATGATACATCAGCTGGAGGACACGGAGGCGTACCGTGCGCTGCCCGCGGACTTAAAGCCGGTGCTCATCGAGCTGAATATCGCGGATGAGCTGATTGCGGCGCAGGATGCGATCACCCAGCTGGAGACGGATCTGCAGCTGAAGGAGAATGAGCTGGCCAAGGTGAAGCAGTCGCTTGTGGATACGCAGATGCAGCTGGAGCGCGCGGAGGGCAGAAGGAAAAGATGAGACATGAGTTGCTGGCTTCCGCCGGGTCCTTTGATATCTGCAGGGCGGTTCTGGCGGCGGGGGCAGACGCGGTTTATCTGGGCGGCGAGCGGTATGGCGCCCGCGCCTTTGCGCAGAATTTTTCCGATGAAGAGATTCTTGGCGCGCTGCGTCTGGCTCGCCTGTACGGGAGAAAGATCTATCTCACCGTCAACACCCTGCTGAAGAACCGGGAGACGGGAGAGGCGCTGTATCGCTGGTTAAAACCATTTTATGAAAACGGATTGGACGCCATTATCGTACAGGATTATGGCGTGTTTCAGTTTGTGCGCGAATATTTCCCCGGGCTTCCGGTTCATGCCAGCACCCAGATGTCCGTGGCGAATGCGAGCGGGGCAAAGCTTTTGCGGGATGCCGGTGCGGTGCGTCTTGTCCCGGCGCGGGAGCTGTCTCTGGCGGAGATTCGCAGGATTTACGACGAAACCGGGATGGAGATCGAGTGTTTTGTCCACGGGGCGCTGTGCTACTGTTATTCCGGACAGTGCCTGATGAGCAGCATGATCGGCGGCCGAAGCGGAAACCGCAGGCGGTGCGCCCAGCCCTGCCGTCTGCCGTATCAGGTGACGGACGGGGCGGGGCAGGTGATGCGGAAAAAGGAGAAGTATCCCCTGAGTCCGAAGGATCTCTGCGCGGTTGCGATGATTCCGAAGCTGATTGAGGCGGGCATCTGCTCTTTTAAGATCAAGGGGCGGATGATATGGCTGGAATATGCGTCCGGTGTGACACAGATTTATCGGAAATATCTGGATCTTTACGAGTCCGCGCCGGAGCGGTTTGCCGTGGAAGAGGAGGATATGCAGACGCTCTTATCGCTGGGAAACCGCGGCGGCTTCACACAGGGATATTATGAGATGAGGAATGGCCGGGAGATGATGACACGGACGGACTCCTCCCATGTAAGCGGGAATGCATCGGATGTATACCGGTCGGCTGTGTTGGACAAAATCCCGGTAAAGGGACAGGTGACCCTGAGGATCGGAGAGCCGATGCAGCTGGATCTTTCGGCTGTATCCCCAGGTGAATCCCTGCGCGGAACGGCAAGTGTTTCCGGAGCGGCCGCGGATGCTGCCAAGAATCGTCCGCTTTCGGAAGAGGAGGTAAAAAGCCGTCTCTTAAAGACCGGTGATACGCCCTTTCGCATCGAAGATCTGGAGATTGTGATGGATCCAGATTGCTTTGTGCCGGTCGGGAGGCTGAACGAACTGAGGCGGGATGCATTTTGCCAATTGGAGCAATCTATGTTATACTCCCGTCAGAGGAGTGCCCCGGATTTTTCAAAAGACGATTCGGAGCGGACCGGGCAGATGAACTCCGCGAAGAATGAAAAAACAAAGCTCAATGTTATGGTTTCCACACGGGAGCAGCTCGAGGAGACGCTGCGTGATCCGTTTGTAAATATGATCTCTCTGGATTTTTGCACGGGAGCGTTCGAGGTCGGAGAGGTCGGACATATTCGGGAAAAAAGTGTTCGCTTTTCCTGTTTGCAGAGAGATGAGGAGCGGTATCTTGATCGTGTCCGGGAGGCGCTGCGTCGGATCCGTGAGTCCGGAAAGGCGGCGGCCTACTGCCTCCCTCATGTGTTCCGTGAAAACACGGCTTCCCGCTATCGTCGGGAGGAGTGGAAGGAGCTTCTGCGCCGGTTTGACGCCGTCTGGGCGCGGGGATATGACAGTCTGGGGTTTTGCATGGATGAGTTGGGGTTTCCGGCGGAGCGGATTTGTCTGGACCGCAGCCTGTATGTGTTTTCCGAGACGGCGTACCGTGCGTTTTCGCGGCTTGGCTTCGAACGATGCACCGCGTCCCCGGAGTTGAACGAAAAAGAACTGGCGCATATGCCGAACGGCCGAACCGAGTTCTGCCTCTACGGGTGCGAGCCGGTGATGGTTTCCGCGCAGTGCGTGTACAAAAATTACGGCTGCCCGGGTACGGAATGCGGTCTGACAGATCGTTTCGGAAACCGTTTTCCCGTGAAGAGAAATTGCGGGGATTGCTATAATCTGATTTACAACAGCCGGACGCTTTTCCTGTTCCATCAGGCGAAACGGATTGACGCGCTGGGCTTCGGGTCATACCGGATCGCGTTTGTCTCTGAGGAGCCGGAGGAGGTGCGCCGGATTCTGCAGACTTATCGCCGAAGCTTTTTGCTTGGAGAGACCCCGGAGATGCCGCAGGCGGACCGCTTTACGGGCGGACATTTCCGGAGAGGTGTGGAGTGACCGCTATATTGAGAGAATTCGGCGCACCGCGGGGAGCAGCCGGGGAGGAGAGTGTATGTTACATCTGATCACAGAATTATCAAAATACGTGATGATCTTTCTGTTTATGATCTACACATACTATAGCTTTGCCGTTCTCAGCGTGAAAAACGAGGAACGTCAGAACAGGATGTACCGCAGCCAGACGACCTGTATGTTTCTGATTCATCTGGATGCGTTTGTCGTGATCTTTGCCGTGCAGGAACAGATAAAAATTCTGATTTTTTACGGCGCGCAGGTGGCGTTTTTTCTCTTTCTCTTTCTGATCTACCGTGTGATCTACCGGCGGGCGGCGCGGCTGGTGGTCAATCACATGTGTATGCTGATGATGATCGGCTTTATTATTCTGACCCGTCTGGATGTTGACAGTGCCATCAAGCAGTTTGAGATCGCAGTGATCGCCTCCGTGGTGACGGTTTTCATCCCGCAGCTGGTTCGGAAGCTGAAATTTCTGCGTAAGTTTACATGGGTCTACTGCGCGATCGGGATTCTTGCGCTGGGTGTCGTTCTCGTCCTCGGACAGATGTCGAGCGGCGCATACCTGTCCTTTACGATTGCGGGTATCACGTTCCAGCCGTCGGAGTTTGTAAAAATTATTTTTGTGTTTTTTGTGGCATGCATGCTGTACGAATCCACGGATTTCAAACAGGTCTGCATTACCACGGCGGCGGCAGCCGTCCATGTGCTGATTCTGGTGCTCTCCACGGATCTGGGCGCTGCGCTGATTTTTTTCATTACCTATGTCATTATGCTCTACGCAGCGACGCGCAAACCGCTGTATTTTTTCGGAGGTATGGGGGTCGGTTGCCTGGCTGCGGTGGCCGCGGCGAAGCTGTTTTCCCATGTCCGCGTGCGGGTCAGCGCATGGCTGGATCCCTTCGCGAATATCGACGGGAGCGGGTGGCAGGTGGCGCAGTCTCTGTTCGCCATCGGCACCGGCGGATGGTTTGGCATGGGTCTGTATCAGGGACTGCCGGAAAAAATCCCGGTGGCTTCCTCCGACTTTGTTTTCTCCGCGATCGTGGAGGAGATGGGGGAGATTTTCGGAATCTGTATCATACTGGTGTGCCTGAGCTGCTTTTTGATGTTCTTAAACATTGCCATGCAGCTGAAAGATCCGTTCTACCGGCTGATTGCGCTGGGGTTGGGGAGTGTCTACGGCATCCAGGTCTTTTTAAATATCGTCGGCGTTATCAAATGCATCCCGTCTACCGGGCTTACGCTGCCGTTGGTCAGCTACGGAGGCAGCTCGATCCTGTGTACGATCATTATGTTTGCGATCATTCAGGGACTTTATATATTGAGGCAGGATGAAGGAGGATCCGATGGGCAAAACGCAAAAAAACAGGAGCAGCGCCAAGCTCGACTTTCTGGAAGCGGACGGCAGTCCGAAAGAAAAAAAG
>JAJQBV010000138.1:4405-9245 GCA_021203115.1 Clostridiales bacterium
GAAATCTGGTAAAAACCGGGAGTTTCTGATCATAACCTATCTGTTTGTGGGTCTGTTTTGTCTCCTGATCGGATATCTTGCATATTTTCAGGTGTTTAAGAGCGAGACCGTGATCAGCAGTTCCTACAACTCCCGGCTGGATCTCTACGCGGAGCATGTGATCCGCGGGGATATTGTTTCCTCTGACGGCGTGGTCCTCGCGACGACCGATGTCTCGGAGGACGGGATGGAGACCCGCAGCTATCCCTACGGGAGGATGTTTGCCCATGCGGTGGGCTATTTTAACAACGGAAAATCCGGTGTAGAGTCCTCCTACAATTTTAACCTTCTGCGGTCGCATTCGTTTTTCTTAAAGCAGATCATCAATGACCTGAAGGATGAGAAAAACATGGGGGACAGCGTGGTCACCACATTGGATTACGATGTCCAGGAGGCGGCCTACAATGCGCTGGGAAGCAATGACGGCGCCGTGGTGGTTCTGGAGGCTTCCACGGGGAAGGTGCTCGCCATGGTCTCAAAGCCGGACTATGATCCCAACACACTGGCGGGTGAATGGGATACGATCGTGAACGATGATTCCAGCTCCGTACTCTTAAACCGTGTGACCTCCGGTTCCTATCCGCCGGGATCGGTGTTCAAGATTTTTACAACACTGGAGTATATTCACGAGAATGCGGACTATAACGAATATGTCTTTGATTGTGTGGGGGAGCTTTCCATCGACGGGAATGAGATTCACTGTTACCACAGCATTGAGCACGGGACGCAGGATCTGATTTCGTCCTTTGCCAATTCCTGCAATACGTCCTATGCCAATATCGGACTGACATTGAACATCAGCAGTTTTCAGTCGCTTCTGGAGGAGATGCTCTTCAATACGACGCTGCCGGGGTCGCTTTCCTCCACCGCAAGCAGCTTTGTCCTGACTGCGGAGGACGGAACCGGAAAGATTACGCAGACCGCGATCGGGCAGGGAGATACAACGGTAACGCCGCTTCATATGGCGATGGTTGCCGCGGCCATCGATCAGGACGGCGTGGCATGGACACCGTATATCGTGGATCATATGGAGAATGAGAACGGAACCACGGTGAAGCGTTATCGCGCTTCAGAGTACGGCTCGATCATGTCAGAATCCGATGCGGCGATCCTGCAGGAATATATGTCCGCCGTGACATCCTACGGAACAGCGTCCGCGCTGAGCGGTCAGAGCTATACCGCAGCCGGGAAGACCGGGTCGGCGGAATATGACAGCGAGGGAAACAGCCACGGATGGTTCGTCGGCTATGCCTCAAAAGAAGGGTATTCGGATATCGCCATTGCCGTGATCGTGGAGGACGGAGGGAGCGGAAGCTCCTCCGCCGTTCCCGTGGCAAAAGCGGTGTTTGATGTGTATTTTAACCAGTGACAATTATTTTTCGTAGATCGTGTAGTGGTGCCGCGTAAGCAGCGCCACTGCTTTGTCATAGGACGGCTGGTCATAAAACTCGACCTGAAGCACGCCCTGCTGAAACTCGCGGTTGTGGATGATGCCGATGTTCTTGATGCTGATCATGTTGGTCGCCAGAATCGTCGCGATCGTGGCGATACCGCCTGCCTCGTCGATCAGATCAAGGAAGAGCTGATATACGGGGTGCAGCGCGCCTCTGGAGATGTTGAAGGAATCTCGGTACTCCTTCGCGGAGGAGAAAAAGCCGCGGATCTCATCCTCATCTCCGCCCGCGATCGTGTCGCGGGTGTTTTCAAGCGCCGTGACATAGGCATCGATCAGATCCAGAATCTGGCCGCGGTTGGCGACGCAGATATTCTCCCACATGACCGGATCGGAGGAAGCGACGCGCGTGATATCTTTGAAGCCGCCCGCCGCGATCGTGCGGAGCGTCTCACTGTCGTCATCGAGATCCCGAACCAGATTGACCAGCGTCGATGCGATGACAGTCGGAAGGTGGCTGATGGATCCCACGGAAAAATCGTGCTTTTTGTAGTCCAGAATCAGCGGGAGAGCGCCGATGCTCCGGATAAATGATTCGAATTCCATGACCTTGGAGTGGGAGACCATGTCAGTCGGTGTCAGCATATAGTAGGCGTTTTCCAGCAGATAGGGCGTGGAATACTCATAGCCGGTATGCTCGGTGCCGCACATGGGGTGTCCGCCGATAAAATGCTTTTCCAGTTGGGGGTAGCGGCTGATATTTTCGTGGATCCGGCTTTTGACACTGCCCACATCCGTCAGCAGCATGTTGTCATGAAGTATGCCGGAAAGCCGCTGTACATAGTCGTTGTTGTCCAATACAGGCGCGCACAGATAGATGTAATCACAGTCCGCAAAGTCATCCGTGACCCCGTCGCAGGCTTTCTCAATCACTCCGTCCGAAAGTGCGGCGGCAAGTGTCTCAGCGCTGGTGTCATATGCGATCATCCGGATCTCAGGATGAATGCGGCGGATTGTCTTCGCGACGGAACCGCCGATATGGCCGAGACCGATAAAACCGATTTTTTCTGGATTCATTATCTGTTTCCTCCCGGAATTTCAAAAATTCATAATTAAAGATGATGATATCCCTTTTTGGGAAATCTGTCAATTGTCTGCGAGAATGTCAAATTTCATAAATTGCATAAATAGAGTTGCAAAAAAGGCCAAAGTTTAGTAGAATATACCCAGAGTGCGTTTGCGGGGTTCGATTGACCGTGCGCTTAGAATTTTATATTGGAGGATATATTTATGAAGATTTACACCACGGACAAAATCCGTAACGTTGTTGTACTTGGCCACGGAGGAGCCGGCAAGACGACGCTGGTGGAGGCGATGGCCTACCTGGCGGGCGTGACAAGCCGCATGGGAAAAGTGACGGACGGCAATACGATCAGCGATTACGATAAAGAGGAGATAAAGAGAGGATTTTCCATCAGCACATCGGTCGTGCCCATCGAGTGGGGCGATACGAAGATCAATATTCTGGATACCCCCGGATTCTTTGATTTTGTCGGTGAGGTGGAGGAGGCGGCTGCCGCCGCGGACGCTGCGATCATTGTGATCAACGGTAAGGCCGGCGTTGAGGTCGGCACGCAGAAGGCATGGGAGATCTGCGAGCGCTACCATCTGCCGAGACTGATCTGCGTGACCGGTATGGACGACGACAACGCGAGCTTCCGTCAGGTGGTGCAGGATATGCAGGGGATGTACGGGAAAAAGATCGCTCCGTTCCACATTCCGCTCCGCGCGAATGAGAAGCTGATCGGCCTTATCAACCTGATTTCCCGCGAGGCGTTCAAGTGGGATCGCAACGGCAACACGGTTCCGACGGAGGTGCCGGATTACTCTCATGCAAATATCGACCTGCTCCGGGAGGCTCTGGTTGAGGCGGTTGCTGAAACGAGCGAGGAGTATATGGAGCGTTACTTTGAGGGAGATGAGTTCTCGGAGAATGAGATCCGTCAGGCTCTCCGCGTCAGCGTTCTCGACGGTTCCATCGTACCGATCTCCGTGGCTGCGGGCATCGATGCACACGGCGTGTTTACGTTGTTGGATGATATTGTGAAATACCTGCCGAGTCCGGACAAGAAGGAGTGCAAGGGGATCAACATCAAATCCAACGAAGTATTTGACGCGGACTTTAACTTTGCAAAGCCCAAGAGTGCCTATATTTTCAAGACGATCGTGGATCCTTTCATCGGAAAATATTCTCTGATCAAGGTCACATCCGGCGTAGTCAAGACGGACGATGTCCTCTTTAATGACGAGCGCGGGATGGACGATAAGATCGGAAAGGTCTATGTGCTTCGCGGCAACAAGCCGGAGGAGGTATCCGAGCTTCACGCCGGCGATATCGGCGCACTGGCAAAGCTGAACAAGGTCGTCACCACAGACACCCTTTCCACCAAGGCGACGCCGGTGACGTTTATCAAGACCGCGATCTCCAAGCCTTACACCTACATGAGCTACAAGCCGGTGAACAAGGCGGATGTGGACAAGGTTTCCCAGTTTCTGCAGAAGATGATGCAGGAGGATCTGACACTCAAGGTTGTCAATGACAGCGAAAACCGTCAGACGCTGCTCTACGGCATCGGCGACCAGCAGCTGGATGTGGTTGTCAGCAAGCTTCAGGATAAGTATAAAGTGCAGATCACGCTGGAGAAGCCGCGTGTGCCGTTCCGCGAGACCATCCGCAAGAAGGCGGATGTGGAGGCGAAATACAAGAAGCAGTCCGGCGGACACGGACAGTACGGTCATGTCAAGATGATCTTTGAGCCCTCCGGCGATCTGGAGAGCCCGTATGTCTTCGAGCAGATTGTTGTCGGCGGCACGGTTCCGAAGAACTACTTCCCGGCGGTTGAGAAGGGGATTCAGGATGCGGTTGAGAAAGGCCCGCTGGCCGGTTATCCGGTTGTCGGTGTCAAGGCAGTTCTCTACGATGGATCCTACCATCCGGTCGATTCCTCCGAGATGGCGTTTAAGACCGCGTCGATTCAGGCGTTTAAGAAGGGCTTTATGGAGGCGTCTCCGGTACTGTTGGAGCCCATCTCCTCCCTGAAGGTGCTGGTTCCGGACGCATACACCGGTGATATCATGGGTGATCTGAACAAGCGCCGCGGCCGTGTGCTCGGCATGAACCCGGTCGAGGGCGGGAAGCAGGAGATCGTCGCGGATATCCCGCCAGCGTCCCTCTTCGGATACAACACCGACCTTCGCTCCATGACCGGCGGAGCAGGCACCTATTCCTACGAGTTTGCCCGTTACGAGCAGGCGCCCGCCGATATTCAGGAGAAAGAGATCGCGGCGAGAGCGGAGGAGTAGATCGCAGGATACCGGTGAGACGGAGATAAATTCAGAGTATCATGG
>JAJQBV010000138.1:9255-19917 GCA_021203115.1 Clostridiales bacterium
GTATCATGGAATCATACAGTGGGAGCCGCAGAGATGATTTTGCGGTTCCCGTTTCTTTTGTCTGAAATATTCTTTTTTCGTTTTGTTGATTTCAACATCATGTTGTGATAAACTTCTTGAATGGAATAATGAGGAGGAAATGAATTATGACTGTACCTTATGATCACAAAGTTGTAGAACCGAAGTGGCAGAAAGTCTGGGATGATGAGAAGGCTTTCGCCGCGACGGATGATTATTCAAAACCGAAATATTACGCGCTGGTAGAGTTCCCCTACCCTTCGGGACAGGGACTCCATGTGGGACATCCGAGACCCTATACCGCGATGGATATCGTCTCCCGGAAGCGCCGGATGCAGGGATACAATGTTCTCTTCCCGATGGGATGGGACGCCTTCGGTCTGCCGACGGAGAATTATGCGATCAAGAACAAGATTCATCCGGCGGTCGTGACAGAGAAGAATGTCGCCCGGTTTAAGGGACAGCTTCATTCTCTCGGATACTCCTTTGACTGGGACCGCGAGGTCAACACGACGGATCCGGAATATTACAAGTGGACTCAGTGGATTTTCTTACAGCTCTTTAAAAAGGGACTGGCATATAAAAAGGAGATGCCTATCAACTGGTGCACATCCTGTAAGGCCGGCCTGGCGAACGAGGAGGTTGTAAACGGCGTCTGTGAGCGCTGCGGTTCTCCGGTGGTACGCAAGGTCAAGAGCGAGTGGATGTTAAAGATCACCGAGTATGCGGATAAACTCATCGAGGGGCTGGACGATGTGGATTACATCGAGCGTGTGAAGGTTTCCCAGAAAAACTGGATCGGGCGTTCCACCGGCGCGGAGGTTGATTTCCCAATTAAGGGGAAGGAGGAGAAGCTGCGCATCTATACGACGCGGGCAGACACCCTTTTCGGTGTGACCTATATGGTCGTCTCCCCGGAGCATCCGTATCTGGATCAGTACAAGGATGAGATCAGAAACTGGGCTGAGATCGAGGCGTACCGCGAGCAGGCTGCCCGGAAGTCTGATTTTGAACGTGCGGAGCTCGCAAAGGACAAGACGGGCGTGGCGATCGACGGTCTGACCGCGATCAATCCGGTCAACGGCGAGGAGGTTCCCATCTGGGTGTCCGACTATGTGCTGATGAGCTACGGCACGGGAGCCATCATGGCTGTTCCGGCGCATGACAGCAGAGACTGGGAGTTTGCGAAAAAGTTCGGTCTCCCGATCATTCAGGTCGTTGCGAAAAACGGCGAGGAAGTGGATGTAAACGAGGCCGCCTTCACCGATGTGGCGACCGGCGTGCTGGTAAACTCCGGCTTTTTAAACGGTCTGGAGGTGCGCGACGCGAAAAACAAGATGATCGCCTATCTGGAGGAGCAGGAAATCGGCGAGGCGAAGGTTAATTACAAACTGCGCGACTGGGTTTTCTCCCGCCAGAGATACTGGGGCGAGCCGATCCCGATCGTGGAGTGCGAGAAATGCGGGTTTGTCCCGATCGACGAGAGCGAGCTGCCGCTGCTTTTGCCGGAGGTGGACAGCTATATGCCGACGGACAACGGCGAGTCACCGCTGGCTGCCATGACAGACTGGGTTAACACCAAATGCCCCTGCTGCGGCGGGCCGGCAAAGCGCGAGACGGACACCATGCCGCAGTGGGCGGGATCTTCATGGTATTTCCTGCGCTACACCGATCCGAAGAACAAAAACGCGCTTGCGAGCAGGGAAACGCTGGAATACTGGATGCCGGTGGACTGGTACAACGGCGGCATGGAGCACACGACGCTCCACCTGCTGTATTCGCGGTTCTGGCACAAGTTCCTCTATGATGAGGGCGTAGTGCCCTGTCCGGAGCCCTATCAGAAGCGGACTTCCCACGGCATGATTCTGGGCGAGAACGGCGAGAAGATGTCAAAGTCCCGCGGAAATGTTGTCAATCCGGACGACATTGTCAACGAATACGGTGCGGATACGCTGCGCACCTACGAGATGTTTATCGGAGCCTTTGATCTGGCTGCCTCGTGGTCAGAGGACGGCGTGAAGGGCTGCCGCAGATTTCTGGAGCGCGTCTGGCGTCTGCAGGATATTGTGACGGAGGAGAGCGGATATTCCAGGGATCTGGAGACAAAGATGCACCAGACCATTAAGAAGGTATCCGATGACTTTGAAAATCTGAAATACAACACGGCGATTGCCGCGATGATGGCGCTCATCAACGATTTTTACACGAAGGGAAGCGTCACAAAGGATGAGCTGAAGACGCTGGTGATTCTCCTGAATCCGGTGGCTCCTCACATCACGGAGGAGATCTGGAGCCGGATCGGCGGGGACGTACGGGTTGAACAGCAATCCTGGCCGGAATACGACTAGTCGAAGACCGTGGAGTCCACCGTGGAGATCGCGGTACAGATCAATGGCAAGACGCGCAGCACGATCGCGATCGCACGCGATGAGGCGAAGGACGCGGTTCTCGCGAAGGCGAAGGAGGCCGTGGCCGGAAGGCTGACCGGTACCGTCGTGAAGGAGATTTACGTTCCCGGAAGGATTGTAAATCTCGTGGTGAAATAAAATCTATTTCGGAAAGAAGGAAGTATATAGTATATGAGAGTTGATCTGTTTTCCATCGGCAATTTTACGGTCCATACCTATGGGCTGATGATCGCGATCGCGATTATTCTGGCGGTGATTATCGCGATGAAACGGGCGGATAAACTGGAACTGGTAGGGGAGGAGGCGCTGAATCTTGCGATTATCTGCGTCGTCATCGGTTTTCTCGGCGCGAAGATTCTTTTTGTGCTGGAAAATTTTCGGGCGTTTCTGGAGAGTCCGATGTCTGTCCTGGGTTCTTCCGGTTTTGTCGTGTACGGCGGGATCGTGATCGGGATTCTTGCGGTTTTCATTTACTGCAGGTTTATCAAAAAGATCAGCTTCTTCCGCTATACGGATCTGCTGTTTCCCTCGGTTGCGCTTGCACAGGCGTTCGGGCGTATCGGGTGTTTCTTCGCGGGCTGCTGTTACGGGAAGGAGACGGACGCATGGTGGGGTGTTGTGTTTCCGAAGGGGAGCTTTGCGCCCGCGGGTGTGGCGCTGATTCCGACGCAGCTGATCTCCTCCGCCGGTGATTTTGCGATTTGCATCATCCTTCTGCTCTACAGCAGGAGGGCGAAAAAGGTCGGGGATGTCTCCGCAATGTAGCTGCTCCTATACGGAATCGGCAGGTTCTGTGTGGAGATTCTGCGGGAAAACACGCAGGGCGGCGTAGGGATTTTTACAACGGCACAGATGTTTTCTTTTGTCTTTGCCGGTGCGGCGATTCTGCTGTTTCTGCGCAACCGGAGGAGCAGAAATGCCGAGGACTATGACTATAAGGAAAAGGTGTATTCGATCTGGCTGTAGGAGGTGTCGCTGTGCAAAAGAAAGCGCTGATTGCCATGAGCGGCGGTGTGGATTCCAGTGTGGCGGCTTTTCTCATGAGGGAAGCGGGATACGAGTGCATCGGGGCGACCATGAAGCTCTTTCAGAATGAGGACATCGGGATTCCGAGGGAGCACAGCTGCTGCTCGCTGGAGGATGTGGAGGATGCGCGCAGCGTCGCGTTTTCTCTGGGGATGCCTTACTATGTGTTTAACTTTGCGGAGCGGTTCGGGGAGGAGGTTATCGCGAATTTTATCTCCGCCTATGAGAACGGGCGGACGCCGAATCCCTGTATCGACTGCAACCGGTATCTGAAGTTTGAAAAACTGTTCCTGCGGGCGAAAGAGCTTTCCTGTGACTGTGTGGTGACCGGCCACTACGCGCGTATTGAGTGCGATGATGTGTCGGGGCGCTATCTGCTGAAGCGGGGAGCGGACGGGACAAAGGATCAGAGCTATGTCCTCTATTCCATGACGCAGGAGCAGCTGGCGCATGTGCAGTTCCCTCTGGGCGGTATGCCGAAGTCCGAGGTGCGTCGGATCGCGGAGGAACAAGGTTTTATCAATGCGAAAAAAGCGGACAGTCAGGACATCTGTTTTGTTCAGAGCGGGAAATACGGCGATTTTATCGAATCTTATACCGGAAAGAAGTACCCGGAAGGGGATTTCATCGACACGGATGGAAATGTTCTGGGACGGCACAGGGGGATTATCCGTTATACGATCGGTCAGAGGAAGGGCCTGGGAATCGCCGCGGACCGGCCGCTGTATGTGGTAAAAATCAACTCAGCGGATAACACGGTGACGCTGGGGTCGAATGAAGATCTCTTTTCCGCGGCACTGACTGCGCGGGATATCAATCTGATCTCCGTCAGACGGATGGATGCGCCGATGCGTGTGCAGGCAAAGGTGAGATACCGCCATGTACCGCAGTGGGCGACTGTGACACAGTCCGATGAGGATACGATACATGTCGTCTTTGATGAGCCGCAGCGCGCAATCACAGCCGGTCAGGCCGTGGTGCTGTACGACGGGGATGTCGTCGTCGGAGGCGGGACGATTGTCTGATGATGAATAATATAGTAAAAAAGCTGTTCCGTGAGCACAGGCTCACGGAGACGGAATACATTGAATTAATTAAGCATTATGAGGAGACGGATCTCGCGAAATATCTGGCTGATGAGGCGCTTCGCCTCCGCCGGGAAATCTACGGCGACGCGGTTTATGTCCGCGGATTGATTGAGTTTACCAATATCTGTAAAAATGACTGTTTCTACTGCGGCATCCGGAAGAGCAACCCGAATGCAGAGCGTTATCGGCTGACGAAGGAAGAGATTCTGGACTGCTGCGAGAACGGTTATCATCTGGGATACCGCACGTTCGTCCTGCAGGGCGGCGAGGACGGATACTACACGGATACGCGTCTGTCGGATATCGTGCGGACGATCAAGGATCGTTTTCCGGACTGTGCAGTTACGCTTTCCGTCGGGGAGCGTTCTTTTGAGAGCTACCGGCTTCTCAAAGAGGCGGGAGCAGACCGGTATCTGCTGCGGCATGAGACCGCCGATGCGGAGCATTACCGCAGGCTCCATCCGCCGGAGCTGTCATGGGAGAACCGGATGCGGTGTCTGCGGGATTTGAAGTATCTGGGCTATCAGGTGGGCGCCGGTTTTATGGTGGGGAGTCCGTACCAGACGGCGGAATGTCTGGCAAAGGATCTTGTATTTTTGCAGGAGTTTCGTCCGGAGATGGTGGGAATCGGGCCGTTTATCCCGCATCATGACACGCAGTTTGCCGATGAACCGGCCGGCAGCGCAGAGCTGACCCTGTTTTTGCTTTCCGTTATCCGGATCATGCTGCCGCATGTGCTGCTTCCGGCGACGACGGCCCTGGGAACCTTAAGTCCCGTAGGGCGCGAGCGGGGAATGCTGGCCGGAGCCAATGTGGTTATGCCGAATCTGTCTCCGGTGAAGAACCGGAAACAGTACGAACTGTACGACAACAAAATCTGTACCGGGGAGGAAGCGGCGGAGTGCCGCGGCTGTCTGGAGAACCGAATGAAATCCGTGGGATTTCGTCTGGTGACAGACCGGGGTAATTACAAACCTTAACACAATCGGAAAGGGCAGAGTATGAGCGCAAACATCAATTCACAAAAAACGATCGAGGACGCGGAAAACATCGTCAAACTGATTATGGAGGATTATCAGAAGGGGCGCAACATCGATAAGAAAGATGATTTTTATGATCAGCCGAGCAAGGAAGTGATCATTGATATTATCGATAAGCTGATGAAGATTGTGTATCCGGGCTATTTCCGCGATCGGGCATACAAGAGCTATAACGCCGAAAACCATCTGGCGACACTGATTGAGGACGTGATGTACCGCCTCCACAAACAGATCGTGCGGGTCGGGAAGTTTTCGCCGGATTACGAGAATGTCTGTCAGGAGAAGCTGGAGCACAAGGCGTATCAGATCACGCTGGAGTTTTTCCATCGGATTCCCATGATACGGGAATATCTGGAGGGCGATCTGGAGGCCGCGCTGGAGGGCGACCCGGCGGCACAGAATTTTGATGAGATTATTCTGGCCTACCCCGGTCTCTATGCGATTACCGTCAACCGTCTGGCTCACGAGCTTTTCCTCCTGAATGTTCCGCTGATTCCGAGAATCATGACGGAGCACGCACACAGCCTGACCGGTATTGATATCCATCCGGGCGCCACGATCGGGCGGCACTTTTTCATTGATCACGGAACGGGGATTGTTGTGGGAGAGACGACCGTCATCGGCGACAACGTAAAGGTATATCAGGGCGTGACACTGGGCGCACTCTCCACGAAGGGCGGGCAGAAGCTGCGCCATGTGCGGCGGCATCCGACCATCGAGGACAATGTGACCATCTACTCCGGTGCGTCCATTCTGGGCGGCGAGACCGTGATCGGCAGAGACTCCGTCATCGGTTCCAACGCCTTTGTCACGAAGTCTATTCCGGCCGGCACCCGCGTCAGCATCCGCCAGCAGGAGCTGCAGTTTTCCGGACAGAAAAAGAGCGGCGGAAATGAGTTTTCGGATGACACGTGGTTTTATATCATATAGAAAAATGCTTGAAAGAGGAATGAGAACATGGCAAAAAAAGTGGCTTATGATGAGTCGAGCATTTATGTTCTGGAGGGACTGGAAGCGGTGCGCAAGCGCCCCGGTATGTATATCGGCAGCGTCTCCCAGAAGGGCTTAAACCATCTGGTATATGAGATTCTGGACAACGCGGTGGACGAGCACCTTGCGGGCGCCTGTGACCGGATCCGTGTGGTGCTGGAGGCGGACGGCTCCTGCACCGTGGAGGACAACGGCCGCGGGATCCCGGTGGGGATGCACGAGAAGGGCATGCCGGCGGCGCGTCTGGTTTTTTCCACGCTTCATGCCGGCGGAAAGTTCGACGATTCGGTATACAAGACCAGCGGCGGACTTCACGGCGTGGGTTCCTCGGTGGTAAACGCTCTGTCCACCTATCTGGATGTCGAGATCAGCCGGGACGGCGCGATCCATCATGACCGCTACGAGCGCGGCATTCCCACGGAAAAGCTGGTGAACGGCCTGCTCCCGACTCTGGGGAAGACAAAGCAGACCGGCACAAAGATCAATTTTCTTCCCGATCCGACGATTTTTGAAAAGACACGCTTCAAAGCGGATAAGATCAAAAGCCGCCTTCACGAGACGGCCTACTTAAATCCGGGGCTGACGATTATTTTCGACGACCTGCGCGCCGAGGAGGCGGAGCATATCGAATTCCACGAGGAGGAGGGCATTACCGGCTTTGTCCGTGACCTGAACAAAAAGGCGGAGACGCTCCATGAGCCGATTTTTTTCCACGGTGAAAGCGACGGGATCACGGTGGAGGCGGCATTTCAGTACACCGGAGAGTTCCATGAGAATATTCTCGGTTTCTGCAACAATATCTACAACGCGGAGGGTGGCACACATATCACGGGGTTTAAGACAGCGCTGACCACCGTGATGAATCAGTATGCGCGTCAGATCGGCATCTTAAAAGAGAAGGATGCGAATTTCACCGGCGCGGATGTGAGAAACGGCATGACAGCGGTGATCTCCATCAAGCATCCCGCGCCGCGTTTCGAGGGACAGACGAAGACGAAGCTGGACAATGCGGACGCCGCGAAGGTGACGGCAAAGGTTGTCAGCGATGAGATTCAGCTTTATTTTGATAAAAATCTGGAAACATTGAAAACGGTCCTGTCCTGTGCCGAAAAAGCGGCGAAGATACGGAAAACAGAGGAGCGGGCAAAGACGAATCTCCTGACGAAGCAGAAGTTTTCCTTTGACTCGAACGGGAAGCTGGCAAACTGCGAGAGCCGCGACGCCTCCCGATGCGAGATTTTTATCGTCGAGGGAGATTCCGCCGGCGGTTCCGCGAAGACGGCGAGAGACCGGAGCTTTCAGGCGATTCTTCCCATCCGCGGTAAGATCTTAAATGTGGAGAAGGCCAGCATTGACAAGGTTCTGGCAAATGCGGAGATCAAGACGATGATCAACGCGTTCGGCTGCGGATTTTCGGAAGGATACGGCAATGACTTTGATATTACCAGGCTGCGCTATGACAAGATTGTGATCATGGCGGATGCCGACGTGGACGGCGCGCATATCGCGACGCTTCTTCTGACGCTGTTTTACCGGTTTATGCCGGAATTGATTTTTGAGGGACATGTCTACATTGCCATGCCGCCGCTGTACAAGGTGATTCCCGCCAAAGGGGAGGAGGAATACCTCTATGACGATGCGGCGCTGGAGCGCTATCGGCGCAGCCACAAGGGCAGCTTTACCCTTCAGCGGTATAAGGGCCTTGGAGAGATGGATGCGGAGCAACTCTGGGAGACGACGCTGGATCCGGCCCGCCGCATCTTAAAGCGGGTCAGCATTGACGACGGGCGCATGGCCTCCGATGTCACGGAGATGCTCATGGGCACGGATGTGCCGCCGCGGAGAGCGTTTATTTACGAACATGCCAATGAAGCAGAGTTAGATGTCTGACGGATGAGGGGAAATATAAGATGAGCAACACAGGGGAACAGATTCTTCAAACAGAATATTCTGAGATTATGCAGAAATCCTATATCGATTACGCGATGAGCGTGATCGTGGCGCGCGCACTGCCGGATGTCCGGGACGGGCTAAAGCCGGTGCAGCGCCGGACACTGTATGATATGTATGAGCTGGGGATCCGATACGACCGCCCGTACCGCAAGAGCGCCCGTATCGTGGGTGATACGATGGGTAAATATCATCCCCACGGGGGCAGCTCCATCTACGGCGCGCTGGTCGTGATGGCACAGGATTTCAAGTGCGGGATGCCGTTGGTGGACGGGCACGGCAACTTCGGCTCCATTGAGGGAGACGGGGCGGCGGCCATGCGGTACACGGAGGCACGCCTGCAGAAAATCACGCAGGAGGCATATCTTGCCGATCTGGATAAGAACGTGGTCGATTTTATCCCGAATTTTGACGCGACGGAAAAAGAACCGTCTGTCCTTCCGGTAAAAATCCCGAATATTCTGGTCAACGGCGCGGAGGGCATCGCGGTCGGCATGGCGACGAGCATACCGCCGCACAATCTCGGCGAGGTGATCGACGGGGTGATCGCCTATATGAAGAATCCGGATATCACGACGGAGGAGATGCTTGAAATCATCCCCGGACCGGATTTCCCGACCGGAGGCATTGTCATCAACAAGGACGAGCTGCGCGAGGTTTACGAGACCGGAATGGGCAAGATCCGCCTGCGCGGCAAAGTGGAAATCGAGAAGGTGACGGGCGGCAGGGAGCGCATTGTGATCTCCGAGATTCCCTACACCATGATCGGCGCGAACATCGGCAAATTTTTAAACGATGTCTACAGTCTGGTGGAGACGAAAAAGACGACGGATATCACGGATATCTCGAATCAGTCTTCCAAGGAAGGAATCCGCATTGTCATTGAGCTGAAAAAGGGCGCGGATGCGGAAAATATCTGCAATCTGCTGTATAAAAAGACACGGCTGGAGGATACCTTCGGCGTCAATATGCTGGCTGTCGCGAGCGGGCGGCCGGAAACGATGGGAATTGTCAGCATCATCCGCCACAATGTCCAGTTCCAGTATGAGCTTGCGACGCGGAAATACACGACACTCCTTAACAAGGAGCGCGAGAAGCAGGAGATTCAGGAGGGCCTGATCCGCGCGTGCGACGTCATTGACCTGATCATCGAGATCCTCCGCGGGAGCAAAAATATCAAGCAGGCAAAGGCGTGTCTGGTGGAGGGCAACACGGAAGGCATCAAATTCCGGTCAAAGCTCTCACAGAAGACGGCTTCCATGCTGCATTTCACGGAGCGCCAGGCACAGGCGATTCTGGATATGCGTCTGTACAAGCTGATCGGTCTGGAGATCGAGGCTTTGATTAAGGAGCACGATGAGACGCTGAAAAATATTGCTTTCTATGAGAAGGTGCTCGGCAGCCGCGCCGCCATGGCGAAGGTTCTGATGCAGGAGATGAAGGAGCTGAAACAGGAGTTTGCTGCACCGCGCCGGACCGTTATCGAAAACGGCAAGGCTGCGGTGTACGAGGAGAAAAAACCGGATGCGTTTCCGGTTGTCCTTCTGGTGGATCGTTTCGGCTATGTCAAATCCGTCGACCTGCCAACCTACGAGCGAAACAAGGAGGCCGCGGATGCGGAGAACCGACAGGTCTTTACCTGTATGAGCGATGACCGGCTCTGCCTTTTCACGGATATCGGGCAAATGCATCTGGTAAAGATGGAGGATGTTCCGTATGGCAAATTCCGGGACCGTGGCATCCCGGTGGACAATATCTGTAATTATTCCAGTGAAAGCGAAAGCATTGTCTCGATTCTGCCGCTGTCTGCCGTGCGTGACCGAATGGTCATTTTTGCCACCGCGGCAGCGATGATAAAGCGCGTGGACGGTGCGGAGTTTGACGTGGCGAAGCGGACAACGGCAGCGACGAAGCTGTCAGAGGACGACCGGCTTCTGTATGCGGGCGTTGCCGCGGAGGAGGACACGTTTGTTATGCAGTCCCGGAAAAATTACTTTCTCCGGATCGCGGCATCGGATATTCCGGAGAAGAAAAAGGGCGCTCTCGGTGTCCGCGGAATGAAGCTCGGCGAGGGGGATTCGCTGGCATCCGGATGGGTGCTGAACGGAGAGGAGAGCCCAGTCGTCACAGTGAACGGGAAGG
>JAJQBV010000164.1 GCA_021203115.1 Clostridiales bacterium
CCAGCGTCTCAACCTGCAGTCTTCCACCAAGGAGTGCGCGAACGCCCCGACAGATGTATTTTACAGACTTTGCCGCAGCGATCACCGCCTGCAGGGAGGCCGGAAGGAAGAGCTTTAATGCGGCTCTGCGCAAAACCACGAAGGTGAGTCTCTCCTCAAACTGACGGCTCAGCGCACGGCCGGTATTTTCAGGCGCCAACACTTCTGCTCTCTTATAGCTGAACCGGCTCAATGCTGTGATAACGACCGCCCGGTCACACGTAAAAAAGATGACCGCATCCCCGGTACGGTCATAGACTTTCACCTCAGTCACGCCCTCTGTCGCGCGCAGATAATATTCCAGTATATCCGCCTGCCGCAGACTCATGCCATTCTGCATGGCATGAATCCGCAGCCGCCCTTTTGATTCATGTAAGATTCTGCATCTCATACTTTATTCTGCCGCAGCCTCCGGAGCCTCACCAAAAGCATCCGATGCATCAGGAATTTCTTCCGCACACGCTTCTGCCGCGCGTTTTTCATTGATTGCTTTCGCATCCGCCAGAATATCGTCCGCGTTCTCCCGAATGGTCGTCGCGGTCGTCATCACACTCTCTTTCGCACGCAAAACCGCGGCGGTCGTGTGCGTATAGGCCTTTTTCGCATCCTTACTGCCCAGAATCTTTACTCCGGCCGTTCCAAACAGAACACCGCCGGCAAACAAACCTGCTTTACTCCATGCGCTCATGCTGCTGTCCTCCTGTTTTTCATCTGTTTACGCCCGCATTCTCCCGCGGGACATCCAATGGTTTCATGTTTTCATCTGCCATAAAAATAGCATAAATCAGAGGGAATTTCAACCACGGCTTCTCGTCAGGGAATAAATGGCCATGTTTATATGTTTTCGTTCTGCAAACTGGCTATCTAAAATAACATAAAACTGGCTCTTTTGCCATGCCACTTTCTCCTCTATAATCCACTTCAAACCTATTGCATACCAAATTTGTGGGTTATTAAGGAGGACTTTTCATGAATGAAGAGAGATACACATTGAACAAACAGCTGGCGCAGATGCTGAAGGGCGGTGTGATCATGGATGTGACCACCCCCGAGCAGGCAAAAATAGCCGAAGAAGCGGGCGCCTGTGCGGTGATGGCTCTGGAACGGATTCCCGCAGACATCCGGGCGGCCGGGGGCGTATCCCGGATGAGCGATCCCGGGATGATTCGCGGTATCCAGGATGCGGTATCCATCCCTGTCATGGCAAAATGCCGCATCGGCCACTTTGTTGAGGCGCAGATTCTGGAAGCGATCGAAATCGACTACATCGACGAAAGTGAGGTACTCTCTCCTGCCGATGACGTTTACCATATCGACAAGCGCCAGTTCCGGGTTCCCTTCGTCTGCGGAGCCCGGGATCTGGGCGAAGCATTGCGGAGAATCAGTGAGGGCGCTTCCATGATCCGCACCAAAGGTGAACCGGGGACCGGCGACATCGTACAGGCCGTTCGTCATATGCGCAAAATCAACCGGGAAATCGCGGATCTGGCCGCCCTGCGCGAAGACGAGCTCTTCGAAGCAGCCAAAGAACTTCAGGTACCCATTGACCTCGTGCAGTATATTCACGCAAACCGCCGTCTCCCGGTCGTCAATTTCGCGGCCGGCGGTGTGGCCACTCCGGCGGACGCAGCACTGATGATGCAGTTGGGCGCTGAGGGCGTATTCGTCGGCTCCGGTATCTTCAAGTCCGGCAATCCCGCCAAACGCGCCGCTGCCATCGTCCAGGCCGTGACCAATTATCAGGATGCTTCTCTTCTGGCTGAACTGTCGAAAGACCTTGGTGAAGCCATGGTGGGCATCAACGAACAGGAAATCCAGCTGCTCATGGCAGAACGGGGACAGTGAGATGAACATCGCTGTACTCGCTCTGCAGGGAGCGTTTGTGGAACATGAAGCAAGGCTGAAAAAACTCGGCATTTCCTGTGCAGAGCTTCGCAAAAAAGAGGATCTGGCCTGCGATTTCGACGCGCTGATCCTCCCCGGGGGAGAAAGTACGGTGCAGGGGAAGCTGCTCCGCGATCTGAATTTATACACACCGCTAAAAAAGCGGATCGACGAAGGAATGCCTGTTCTGGCCACCTGTGCGGGCATGATTCTTCTGGCGGAGCACATCGCAGGAGGCGAATCCCCCTGCTTCGCCTCCGTCCCCATGACAGTCCGCCGCAATGCCTACGGCCGCCAGCTGGGAAGCTTCCACCGGACGGCTCCCTTTGCAGATCTCGGAGATGTTCCGATGACTTTTATCCGCGCGCCATATGTGGAGGAAACAGGGACGGGCGTTGAAGTACTGGCCCGGGTTGATGGCCGGATTGTTGCCGTCCGCTATCGGAAGCAGGTTGCTCTTGCCTTCCACCCCGAACTGGATGCAGATGAACGGATCTACCGGTTGTTTCTCAACAGCATTGTATAACTTCTTTCCGGCAACAGGCGGGCGCTCTCGTGCCCGCCTGCCTTGACATTGCGCACTTTATGAACTATAATCTGGCTGTTTTCCTATATACATGGTGGGTGAATGGGTTGATTATTATTTATGGAAATGAACGTGAGGTGCGCAATGAAAATTGCCTTATTCCAGATGAAAATGGAATCGGATGCGACAGAAAACTTAAAAAAATGCTTATCCGCTTTGCAGAATGCGGCCAGACATGGTGCAGATTTGATTTTATATCCAGAGCTGTCGCTTCTACCTTTTTTCCCTCAGTATGAAAAGCAGAATGTATCTGATAAGGCCGTGAGATTGAATGCCAATGAGATACTGAGCTTTCAGAACATCTGTCGGGAGAACCGCATATATGCAGTTCCCAATTTCTATCACGAGGAAAACCAAAAGCGTTATGACGCGAGCTTTCTTATCGCTGCAACAGGAGAGATACAGGGCATCCAGAAGATGGTACATATCGCACAGGCGGCCGATTTTTACGAGCAGGATTACTATGCTCCTTCGGACGATGGGTTTTTGGTGTTCCAGACTCCTCTGGGAAACCTGGGGATCGTAGTTTGCTTTGATCGCCATTACCCGGAAAGTATTCGGACAGAAAAATTGAAAGGCGCGGATTTGATCCTGATACCAACGGCAAACACCAAAGCCGAGCGGCTCACTATGTTTG
>JAJQBV010000121.1 GCA_021203115.1 Clostridiales bacterium
GCGTGATGACGAATAAATATGCGGAGGGCTATCCGGCGAAGCGCTATTACGGCGGCTGCCAGTGCGTGGACGTGGTGGAGGAGCTTGCCATCGAACGCGCGAAGAAGCTGTTTGACGCGGAGTATGTCAATGTACAGCCTCACTCCGGTGCGCAGGCCAACATGGCGGTGCAGTTTGCGCTTCTTAAGCCCGGCGATACGGTGATGGGCATGAATCTGGATCACGGCGGCCATCTGACCCACGGTTCACCGGTGACTGTCTCCGGCGTCTATTTCCATATTGTGCCCTACGGACTATGACAAGGTGGAGGAGATCGCTCTGGAGTGCAAGCCGAAGATGATCATCGCCGGCGCCAGCGCCTATGCGCGGACGATCGATTTCCCCCGGTTCCGTGAGATCGCGGACAAGGTCGGCGCTTACCTGATGGTGGACATGGCGCACATCGCGGGTCTGGTGGCGGCCGGTGTACATCCCAGCCCCATCCACTACGCGGATGTGGTGACGACCACGACCCACAAGACGCTGCGCGGGCCGCGCGGCGGCATGATTCTGGTCTCCAAAGAGTCCATGGAAAAGAATAATTTCAACTTTAACAAGGCGATTTTCCCCGGCATTCAGGGCGGCCCGCTGATGCATGTCATTGCGGCAAAGGCTGTTTGCTTCAAGGAAGCGCTGTCGGACGAGTTTAAAACCTACCAGCAGAACGTGGCAAACAACGCACAGGCGCTCTGTAAGGGCCTGTTAAGCCGCGGGATCAGCATTGTCTCCGGCGGTACGGACAATCACCTGATGCTGGTGGACCTGACCCCGTTTGACCTGACCGGAAAGGCGGTGGAGAAGCTTCTGGACGAGGCGCACATCACCGCGAACAAAAACACCATCCCGAATGATCCGAAGTCTCCGTTTGTGACCAGCGGCATCCGTCTCGGCACACTGTCCGTGACCTCCCGCGGCATGAACGCGGAGGATATGGATCGCATCGCGGAGGCCATTGCGACCGTGATCAAAGAGGGTGAGAACGGCATCCCGGCGGCGCGGGCGATCGTGGACGGACTGACCGCGAAGTATCCGCTGCAGTAGGCCGCAGGCCACAACAGAAATAACGGACAATGATTGGTGCCGGAGAGCGATCTCCGGCACTTTTTTCGGATTTTTATCTACTTTTCTTGACTGCTACAATTTTGACACATGGATAGTTGGAAAAATACAAATAAATGGAAGAAATCGGGTTGGAAAAATACAAAAAAATAGAAAATTAATGGTTGGAAAAATACATATACTGTGATACAATCCTGTAAAACGAAAGTATCAGAGGTGAAATATGATTGCGCGAACCGTGGAAAAGCAGATGGAACTGTTTTTCAAAGAAAATCGAAATAAAGCGTTGCTGATTACCGGTGCCAGACAAACGGGGAAAACATTCTCAATACGCCGTGTGGCAGGCAGACTGGATCCCGATTTTGTGGAACTTAATTTTTTGGAAAACCGGGATGCAAGAGACCTTTTTTCAACGGCACAGGACAACAAGAGTATTCTGCTTAGTATATCTGTCCTTTCACAGAAGGATTTGAGGCCGGGAGAGACAGTTATATTTTTGGATGAAATTCAGGAATGCAGGGAGATTCTGACGGCGATTAAGTTTCTTGTAGAGGAGGGCAGCTACCGATATATTCTCAGTGGATCTCTGTTGGGAGTGGAGATAAAAAATATTCGTTCTATGCCGGTGGGGTACATGGGCATTATGGAAATGTTTCCCCTGGATTTTGAAGAATTTTGCCGTGCGAACGGTGTCGGAGACAGAGTGATCACGCATGTATTCGACTCTTTTTCTCAGAAAAAACCTGTGACAGAGGCGGTTCATCAGAAAATGCTGCAGCTTTTCTGGTTATATCTGATTGTGGGAGGAATGCCGGAGGCGGTGCGTGTTTATCTGGAAACGAACAATCTTCGGGAAGTATACAATGTTCAGAAATATATCTGCGAATTGTACAAACAGGATATCGCGAAATATGATCCGGAGAAAAGGTTGTACCTGTCGGAAATTTTTGACTTGATTCCCAGTGAGCTTAACAGCCAAAATAAGCGGTTTATCATGAAAAATCTGAATGAGAGAGCAGTTTTTTCCAGATATGAGAATAGTTTTCTCTGGCTGAGGGACGCAGGGGTGGCTCTTCCTGTTTATTGCGTGGACGAGCCGAAATCTCCTCTGGTGTTGTCAAAGGCGACCAGCTTGTTTAAATTGTTTCCCGCGGATGTGGGATTGCTGGCCAGCATGTATGCAGAAGGAATTCAGGTAAAGGTTTTAAAACATGAAAACGATATCAATTTTGGCGCAATTTTTGAAAATGCCGCGGCTCAGGAGCTGCACTGCCATGGATTTCCGCTTTATTATTATCGGAACAAAAAGCTGGGGGAGTTGGATTTTGTGATTGAGCAGGGGGGCAGTGTTATCCCATTGGAAATCAAATCCGGAAAAACCTACAAGCGACATTCTGCGATATCTAATGTACTTGAGACATATAAGATGCCGGAAGCCTATGTCTTTTGTCTGGACCAACTGTCGGTGCGCGGACAGGTTACCTATTATCCCGTGTATATGCTGATGTGCCTGCGCAGGGAAGAGATGCAGGATCTTGTTTATAAAATCGATCTGAGCGGTCTGGGAGAATAGAGTTGCCTACGCGTCAGAATGGAGGATATTTACGAGCTATAAAAGAATTGAACCCTATATTATAAAAGATAAAAGACAAAAGCATACAAATTCTCCTTGTCTTGTGTTAAGATAAGAAAAACGATGACGAAACAATGGGGGTGCTTAGCTGTGATTTTATATTTTTTGCGATTAAAAAAGAGGATTGATGTATGAATAAGGTAGTATATTTTGCACTTGATTATTATGACAGACAGGTAATTCGCAAAATTATTGATAAATATGCAATGGATCCGATGGAAGCAACCAGGAGTTTTCTTACGTCGGAGACACATTCTTTATTAGAAGATGCGGAGAATGGCCTGCTCAGCCTTTCGGATGCGGCAATTTTCGATATGTGGGAGTCTGAACGTGTTACAGGCGATCCGCGTAATTCGCTATATATCAGAGCGGAGT
>JAJQBV010000148.1 GCA_021203115.1 Clostridiales bacterium
TGACTGCCGAGCCATTTATAATTTACTGAACCGACAAATAACTATAGCCCATCAGCGCCTCATCGACTTCCTTCGCAGCCTCCCGCCCCTCACGGATCGCCCATACGACAAGCGACTGTCCCCGGTGCATATCGCCGGCCGTGAAAACCTTCTTCACGTTCGTCTTATAGGAACCCTCCGCCGTATTGACATTCGTGCGGGCATTCAGCTTCACCCCGAAATCATCGGCGATATAACTCTCGGCGCCGAGGAAACCGGCCGCGATGAGAACGAGGTCGGCGTCCATCTTTTTCTCGGTTCCCTCAACCGGAACCATCATGAACCGCCCGCTTTTCTCATCCTTTTTGCTTTCCAGCTTCACCGTGACGATGCCCTTCAGGTTCCCGTTCTTATCCTTCAGAAACTCCTTCACTGTGGTGGTGTAGATCCGGGGATCATGGCCGTACATGGCGATGGCTTCCTCCTGGCCGTAATCGGTCTTGCAGACCTTCGGCCACTCCGGCCACGGATTGTTCTCCGCCCGCTCGTCGGGCGCTTTCGGCATCATCTCCAACTGCGTCACACTCTTTGCACCGTGGCGGATGGATGTGCCGACACAGTCGTTTCCGGTGTCGCCGCCGCCGATGATCACCACATGCTTGCCCTTTGCGGAGACATATTTCTTGTTCTTCAGATCGGAGTCCAGCAGGCTCTTCGTGGTCTGCGAAAGGAAATCCACCGCAAAATAAATGCCCTTCGCGTCACGCCCCGGCGCATTGATATCGCGCGGGTGCTTGGCACCGCAGGCCAGAACGACCGCATCATATTCTTTCAGAATCTTTGCCGCCTTCTCATCGCGCCCCACATCGATGCCCGTGAGGAAGGTGATGCCCTCCTCACGCATAATATCCACTTTGCGCTCCACGATCTGTTTTTCTAGCTTCATATTCGGAATGCCGTACATCAACAGTCCGCCCGGACGGTCGTCGCGCTCATAGACTGTGACCAGATGGCCGCGCTTGTTGAGCTGATCCGCCACCGCCAGACCGGCAGGACCCGATCCGATGACCGCCACCTTCTTTCCGATACGGGCTTTCGGCGGCTTCGCCTTCGCGTAGCCCATGGCATAGGCATTCTCAATCACGCCATGCTCATTTTCCCGAACCGAGACCGGCTCGTCGTGAAGTCCGCAGGTACACGCCTTCTCACAGAGCGCCGGACAAACGCGGGAAGTAAACTCCGGAAAATTGTTTGTCTTGATCAGCCGCTCGTAAGCCTGTTCCCAGTTCCCGCGATAAACCAGATCATTCCACTCCGGCACGAGATTGTGCAGCGGACAGCCGCTGGTCATGCCCATCAGCGTCATTCCGGACTGGCAGAACGGCACGCCGCAGGCCATGCAGCGCGCGCCCTGAATCTGCTGCTTCTCTTTGGAGAGATACACATGAAACTCATTAAAATTTTTGATACGCTCCTTCGGGTCGATATCCTTGCTCACCTCTCGGTCATAATCCAAAAATCCAGTCGGTTTTCCCATTTTATCTCCCCTCCTTAATGCTCAAATTTAGAATAAAACGCTTCAATCTGCGCCTGCTCGACATTGTAACCCTTTTCCTCCATCTGGACGATGGCGGTCTGCATATTATGGTAATCATACGGAATGACCTTCTTAAACTTCGGCAGATACTCGCCGAAATTATCCAGAATCTCTTTTCCCTTTTCGGAGTTCGTGAGGGTCACGTGCTCCTGAATCAGGCTCTTCAGTTCCAGAACATCATACTTGTTGGTCAGGCTCTCCGTGAAGACCATTTCCTTGTTCGTGCGGGTGTAAAAATCATTGTCCTCATCCAGCACATAGGCCACGCCGCCGCTCATTCCGGCTGCAAAGTTCTTGCCGGTTTTTCCGAGGACGACCACCCGGCCGCCGGTCATGTATTCACAGCCATGGTCGCTCACGCCCTCCACAACGGCGATCGCGCCGGAGTTTCTCACGCAGAAGCGCTCCCCGGCCACGCCGCAGATAAACGCCTTCCCGCTGGTCGCCCCGTAGAGCGCCACGTTACCGATGACAATGTTTTCATCCTGTTTAAAGCGGACGCCCTTCGGCGGATAGACGATCAGGCGGCCGCCGGAAAGTCCTTTTCCGAAATAGTCGTTGCTGTCGCCCACCAGTTCGAGGGTCAGTCCCTTCGGGATAAAGGCTCCGAAGCTCTGTCCGCCCGCGCCGTTGCATTTCACGATGTAGCTGTCGTCCTCCAGCGTGTCGCCGTAGCGGCGGGTGATCTCCGAGCCGAAGATTGTGCCGAAGGAACGGTTGGTATTGGAGACCGTGATCTCAATGCTCCGCTTCTGTCCCTGCTCCAGCGCCGCACCCATCTGCTTTAAGAGAACCTTCTCATCGATGGATTTTTCCAGTTCAAAATCGTAGACCTTCGTCGGGTCGAAAATAACCGTATCCTTCGGTCCGGCGAACGGATTCTGCAGGATATTGCTTAGGTCAAGCTTGCTTGCGTTCCCCGACAGATTCTCCCGGACCTTCAGCATATCGCTGCGGCCCACCAGCTCATCCACCGTGCGCACGCCGAGCTTTGCCATGTATTCCCGCAGCTCCTGCGCGATAAATTTCATGAAATTCATCACATACTCCGGTTTTCCGGAAAAACGCTTCCGAAGTTCCGGATTCTGCGTGGCCACGCCGACCGGGCAGGTGTCCAGATTGCAGACGCGCATCATCACGCACCCCATCGTCACCAGCGGAGCCGTGGCAAAACCGAACTCCTCCGCGCCGAGCATGGCGGCGATCGCCACGTCGCGTCCGCTCATCAGCTTTCCGTCCGTCTCAATGCGGACCTTGTTGCGCAGCCCGTTCATGATCAGAGTCTGGTGTGTCTCCGCCAGACCGAGCTCCCACGGAAGACCGGCGTTGTGAATGGAGCTCTGCGGCGCCGCGCCCGTTCCGCCATCATAGCCGGAGATCAGGATCACCTGCGCGCCGGCCTTCGCCACACCCGCGGCGACCGTCCCGACGCCGGCCTCGGAGACCAGCTTCACCGAAATCGGCGCCTTTCTGTTTGCATTCTTCAGATCAAAAGTCAGCTGTGCCCCCTCTTCAATCGAATAAATA